>JBIKOG010000166.1:0-16905 GCA_044358225.1 Bryobacteraceae bacterium
CCGCGCGAACGTGAAGCTGAAGCTCTCCGTCTTTAATGTGGTCAACTTCGCCGGCGTCCAGGCTGCGTCCGGATAGTTCACTACATGCCCCCAAGCGTTGTCGTTGACATCAGTCGGGTACAGCACTTCAAACCGGCAGTTCGGATGCGCCGCCAGGACATAAGCCCGAATCTCATCGGTGAACGTGCCGATCAGTGATGGCAAAAACGCCGCCTCCTCCGGAAAGTCCGCCGGGTTCACATACTGGTTCCCAATAAACCGCATCGGAAACCCATAAGTGGCCTCGAACTGGTCCTTCGTGTACTGGTCGTAGTAAGGCATGCTGATCGGTGGATCGAATGGCCCCATGTTGGGGAAGTACCACCACTGCACTTCGCCGAACTGCATAAACGGCACATACCCCGCCGCGACAAGGATGTCGGCCATCTCCAGATGAACCTTTTCCCAATACGCCCGGCTTACCGGCGAAAAATTGGTCTGCAACGCTGGCGTGTTCAGGAGGCAGGCCTCGCCGTTAGAGTAACGCTGCGCAATGCCGGCCTCGGCCGTCGGATCTCCGTGTTGCAGTTCCAGCGAAAACGCCGCCGTCATGTCCAGTCCATACGCCTTACAGGCATTGTAGAAACTGAGGGACCAGTCCCGGCAGGCACGATTGATCCGGGGATCCGCCGTTGTATCCGTGTACCAGTTCCCATCCACGCCGCCGCTGAGCGTCCCGGCCGATTTCGTCAACGAGAACCCGCCTGAAGCGGGTGACACGTCGAGACTCACCGCCTCGCCCGCCACTCCCATCAACCGCGAATAGATGGTCAACTGCGTTCCGGACGCCTCCGCCCGAATCGCCGTGTAGCCCCGGTTGAACTCCAGTTCGAACGCCTTGGCGATCGTCTCCGCCGTGTCGCCATACAGGTTCAAATGCCGAACCATCAACAGCGACTCCGGTTCTCCCACGCGCCCGATGGTAATGTCGGTGTACTCGTTCACCGTTGGCGTGCCCACGAAATCAACCGTCGCCGAAGCGTATTGGTGGCCCTTTCGATACAGTTCGTAGAACCACAACGCTCCCACGTAGTGATTCACGCGGCCATGAAACCCCAGCGAATGAATCATCCACGCCGTGCGCTCCGCCGGAACCGCGATCGAATGATCGGTATCCCAGTCCGTCGCCAGCGTCACGGTTTCATCAACCGGTTGATCGCTCACCGTATCGGTCGGAATGGCCACTTCCAGGAAATCGAAGTAGAACGCATACCCACCCGGCCCGTTGTGTGAAACCAACACGGTGTGGTCGCCCGGCCCATATTCGCCGAGATGAATCCGCATCAACGCATCCTCGCCGTTGGCGCGCAGCGACAGCACGCGCGGCGTCTCCCCATCGACGCGCAGCGCAATGTCGGCGCCGGTACCCAGCAGGCGTGTGCCCAGGTAGAGCTGATGCGTCTGCGGACAGTGGTAAGGAATGGTGACGCTGTCGCCATAGGCACCGGTGTAGCGGATTGTCCCGCCAGAGAAGTTCCCCTTGGTCTTCACCCAGTTGCCGCCGTAGTAGCTAACTTTTTTGTGGGAATCCTCCAGCCGCCGGCTCCCCGGTCCTGCCACGCGATATCCGCGATTGGTCCCGGTCACCGACCAGTTGCTGACCACCGCGGCGAACTCGCTGCGCTCATACGCGCCCGTCTGCATCACCGCCGCATACGTCCAGCGCATCTTCCGCACCTTTTGCATCGGCACGGCCCGGTCTTCTCTGTCGATCAACGATGCCATCGGCAGCTCTACGCGCCACTTCGTCGGTGACAGTCCGCCGGAGAACACGGCCGCGGCCGGTTCCCAGTATTCGCTCGAAGCTCCGGCCACGACGCCATACGCGCCCAGCTTGTTGCCATTCGCGCCAATCATCGCGGTCGACGTCAAGGTAATCACCGAGCCCGTGGCCGCCGCGCTCACCGTCGTCGAATTCGTGTTGATACTCGCCACAATCGCATCAGCGATATCGGTCAGCGTGTCGCCCGCAACCACGTCGTACTTGTAGTTCTCGGTCATCCACGCCAGGCCAACAATATCGCCGGCCGTAATCGTGCCCTTCAACTCAAACGTCGCCGTCGCCGGGACAGTGCTCCCCTCGATCGCTGTCGCATAGTTTTTCAGCGGGACCTGGTAGAACGTCTCCACGCCCGCGTTATCGGCCCACACGCGCAGGTAGGGCCAGTCGACGGTCGGATAGAGATCCGAATCCATCGGGATGCAGTTGTCACGCGTCTCTTCGTAGGTCAGCGTCAGCCCGCTCAAATCGCCATCGGGCAGATTGCGAAAGCGCGGATGTTCAAAGACGTTTTCGCGGTTCCACTCGATCACGCACCAATCGAACTGCTGGCGCCACGTCCCGCTGGCTGTGAATCCAGTGGGCGTGGCGCCGCTCATGGCGGCGATGGCCGAGGGCCTTTCGAAGTAGACCTGCAAGTCGCGATCAGGTCGCAGTTTTTCGAGTGTTTCCGGCATATGTGTCAGAGTCGAACGGTTACGGTCAAGTCAGCCCCCGGCGTGCTGGTGGCCGTCTGGCCCACCGAAACAATATCCAGGTGCAAAAGGGAACTGCCGCGCAATGCCGGCAGCCCGAACCCATCTACCACGTTCGAAATCGTGGCGTTGACGGGAATCGTCAGCGTGCAAACTTCATCGCCGTCCTGGCGCAGTCGAACCACCACCGGAACTTCGGTGGGCGCTTCCTGCACCAAGGCGTAGATGTCTTTCATCGCCAGAAAATCTTCAATCACGAGCGGCGGCGTCGCGTCGTCTTCAATGGACAGCGGCCCCTCCACCTGCAGGTTCAACTGCCCGCCCCTCAGCGTCCGCAATCCGTACTCCGCGGTCGCCGTAAAGTGACGCTGATCCACCGGACTGTCGCCGCGCTGGTTGGTGACGAAGAAATCGCCAGCCGCCACCCGTGCATGCGTCAGGTTCACCGTATAGTTGTAACTCCCGCTCGCCGGCGACCCGAAAAAGTCCCGGCTGAACGGAACGATTTCGGTCCGGTCCCGCAGCGGATAAACCGGCTCGTCCACATCGTGCGCCGTTGCCGGCGAACCATGGGATCCCCGTGTCACCATCCCCGTCGTCGCTCCTTCGGCCACCGCGGTGACGTGAAGGATTTCCTCGCCAATCTGCAGATGCATCCCTTCGGTCAGGATCCCGTCGCTGACCGATATCGTGTCTACCGCGTCATTGATCGCCGCCGTCAACCGCAGTCCCGACGGGCTCAACAGTTCGTCCCAATACCGCAACGTCAGCGTGCCCGCCGCAATGCTCCGCGTATTGTCAAAGGTCGGGAACCCAACGCTCAATAGGTCCACCGTCCCGTCGCCCTTTACCTGCATCGCAAACACCGGTTTCGGCGGCACGTCCAGGTCCAGCAGCATCCCCGCCGCGCCGACAATGCGCCACCGCGTCATCGGGCACAACTCAAACGGACACTCTTTGTTGTTGGCGTTCGCCGACCGGCCCGACACGTGAATCGTGTACCCCTCCTGATTCGGCACCAGGAAAGACACCGGGCTGGTTGCCGAAGTCGCCCCCAGCGTCCAGCTCGGCTCCGCCACTACGAACTTACTCGTCGCGTCCGGAATCACGGCCCACTTATCCTCCAGCGTGATCAGCGTCGGCGTATTGCCGAAGATCCTCCGCTCCTGCCCCGCGCCCTTCCCGGAGACAATCCGCACCACTTGCCCCCGATACTCATTGCCAAGCATCGTCAGCGTCGAATTGCCAACCGTGTTCCATGTCGACAGGTTCGCCACCATCGGCCCCTGTTGCTCCCAACGCCAAAAGAAATTGGCATGGGAATAGTTCTCATCCGGCGGTGCCACCAGTCCCTCGGCGGCGCCCGTGTCCGTCCACGTCCCGGCCAGCGCAACATTGGCCGCAATCCGGTTCAACTGCTGCGGACTCGGGCCCCGGTACACATGAAACGTCTGCGTCTGGCTGCCAAAACTCAGCCCCTGCAGCGTCACCGTATTCGTATCCGTTCCTGGCGGAATCACAGCATGGACAATGAAGGACAACCCGCTCTCGGCGCCATCCGCATCCACCCCGGTCAGCGCGTAATAGAGAACCTGGTCGCCCTTCAACGTCCCACCCGTTCCCTGCGAAAGTGCAGAGAACCCCACCAGTGGAATTCCCGCCCGGCTGGCCGATGGCCTTGCCGGCGCGGTGAATTCCACCGTTAACCGAGTCTGTGCGGAGCCGTCCGTCCCGTCATCGTAGCTCTCCGTGATGCCGAACTGCGGCATCCCGTCCTCGTCGATGACGAACGCTCCCAGCGGCCTCGGCAGCCCCAATTCATACTTCGGCTGCCGGCCGCTCGAAGCCGCCCCGTTTCCCGCCGTTTGCACGTACCAGTCGTCGTCGTGGATCTGCGCCGTGATCACCGTCGTTCGGTGATTCAATCCCGGTGCCATCCGCAACACCCGGAACGCTTGCCGCAGGAATCCCTCTTTTTCGTAGGTCAACGTGATCAAGTCGCCCGGCCGCAGCCCGAACGCCCGCACGCTGGTCTCGAACTCCACGTACAGATTTCCCTTTACGGACTTCAACAACTGCAGCTTTACCATCCGCGTCGCCTGGTCGAAATTCGCCAGTCCCAACGCCGGCAAAGCCGCGCTCGTCTCCTGTCCGCTTGCCAGCACATCGTCCACGTCCACCAGCGAAAGGCTGTCCTGCTGGTACTCGTTAAACGCGTCCTGAAACTCCACACTGAACCGATTCGGCGCGTCGGCTGAACTCCGGCTGTAGAACCGGATTCGCGGCGCTCCGCTCTCGGTCCGTAAAATCCCACCCGCCGCCGTCGACCCATCTCCGAACTCATACGCCGGCCAGCCCTCCAGCAACAGCTCCGTCGCATTGCTCCCGGCCGGCTTCACCGCCTGCTGCACACCGAACGTCGATTCGAACCGGCACTGCAACTTCCCGCCGTTGCCGAAGCTCAGCATCAGCCCCGCGCTGTTTCGCACGCCCCGCAAAACGTCGGCCGCACTCCGCCGCCGCCGCAACGCCAGGTTGCACTGGAACCGCGGAATGCTGATGCTGTTGCCATGCAGATCCAATGTAGTGATCGGATCGTCGCAATAGAGCGCTGTTTCCGCGAAGCTCTTGATGTCCAGCTCAGCCGGGTCCCACCCACTGCGCCGCAGCACATCAAGCAGCACCCACGCCGGATTATTGGTGAACACATTCCCCGTAAACCCTTCGTTCGTATCGAACGTCGGCAACTTCATGCCCTCCACCAACGCCTGCACGCGGGGCAGGGAACGCCCGTCGTTGATCCGGTTCGGAACAACAACGGAAAGCACCGCCATACTGCCATACGGATCGCCCACCGGATTACCGGCGTTGTCCCGGAAGTCCAGGTTGAAATCGCCCGTCCGGTTCCCCAGGCTCACTACGTTGTACCAGCCCGTCGACGTCATATCGCGCCCCGCCGAACCCAACGGAATTTCGATGTCGTTGACGATCACCTTCAAAACGCCCTGCATCTCGCCCGCGCCCAACAGCACTTCCATGCGCGTCAGATTGCCGTCATTGCGCGCCAGCGTCACCGGCGGTTGCACCCACGCCGTGCCATAAATCAGCGGCACCACGTCGTTGTACTTCGCCTCGTTGTCGATCGGCCCGCTCAAGTGCGAACCCTTCTCGCCATACCCGCGCACCAGCACTGTCGACGGCACAAACTCCACGCCGCCAAACCGCCGCGTCGGCGTGTTGGCGTTGTCGATCTGGAACATCCCCCGCTGCTCGCACGAACTGCGCGTGTAGTCGCACGACGTGTAAGGCACGCTGCCGTTCAGGTTCCCGATGCCGCCCGATTCTCCGGCCGAATACCCGCACCGGAAGAACGGCGAATACGCACTCTTGCTGCCGCCGTCCATTGCCTCCAGCCGCTGCGCCGAATTGGACGGAAACATCCACGGGCAACGCTTCTGAATCCGGATCTCCGGCAGCGAAACGCGCTGGAAGTTCAGCCGGTTGTTGAAGGACAACCGGAACGTCGACTCCTTCATGTTCTCCGGCGCATTGGCAACGCCGCGGAACAGCACGACGGCTTCCGATGCCGGCGCGTCGGTCTTCATATCGAAGAACACGAATCGCACCGTCAGTTTGGCGCCCTTCCAGCCGGTCGCGCGTTCCACCTGCGAATAGCGCGAGTCGGTATTGTCCAGCGTCAGCGAAATCTTCGCCGTCGCGTCAATCCCGTCTTCCGATTGCGCTCGCAAGTCGAACTGGCTGTGGTCCACCAGTGTGGGCAAATACAGGTTTCCGTCCATCGTCACCTGATGGGTGGCCCAGTACTCGTGCTGTCCGTTGCGAAGTTCGCAATCGAACAGCAGAATCGGGGTTTCCAGGACTTCCTGTTCCTTTATGTCGAATATCGTGGGCATGGCGTTTTGCTCTCAGCGTTCGGTTAATACGGGCGGCTTTCGATCCGAATCTCGGCCGCGTTATTGTTGGGAGCCTGTTGTGTCCAGGCCAATTCGTCTTCGGCGAATCGCGCGTTTGCATACAGCCCGCAGCGTGAATTCGTCCGCCGGTAGCCGCCTGGCCCCGGCTGTGCCTCCGCCTGCATGCCAGTCAGCGCCACCGCTTGCCCGGGCATCAGCACCAGGCTGAACGTCACCGCCTCCGCCGCCGACCCCGGCTTGGCCGCAAACGAGTAGCGCCGCCAGGCCCCGCTCCCGCGCAGCACCCGCTCCTCCACTACCCCGCCCGAATCAATACGGAGCGTAAAGTCGCCGAACCCGGCCACATACGCGCTCAGGCAATATTGCAGCATCCCGCTGGCACTGATGGTCTGCGAGATCTTCTGCGGAATCGACCCGTTGTTGACCATCGACGTCGCCCGCGTCATCTCCCACGGGTCGTCGAACGCCGGTACCATGTTGATCATCGGGTCCACCGTCCAGACGTTCTGGTTGTAGTCCTCGCTCCAGCGCAGCAGGTTCGCCGCCGGGTCCAGAAACGTGAATGTCTGCAGCCGGCCCTCGCATTCATTGAAGAGCGCGTCGATGGCGGCGCGCTCCCCGTCGGTCAGCCCTTCGTACTGCAACACCCACCCCACGCGGCTGCCGTTGCCGTCATAGTAAGTGCGCTGCCGCCCGTCCAGAGACTCGTGGCGTACCACACGTTCCTGCCGTTCCCGGCGCAGCGGATACTGCCCCGCCGTCAGCGTTTCGAGTTGTGGAAAGTAGCGCATACCTTACCTGTTCTGCCGCACCACCAGCCGCGTGCGGCCGTCGTGAAGCCCTGTGAAATTGAAAAATGCATCCGGGTTGTCCAGGCTGCAGCCCGTATACTCCACGTCGTCCCAGGGGTCGACGAAGGTAAACGTGCCGTGCCCGCCCTGCTCGGCGATGAAGAAGGCCTCCATCGCCTCCATCTCTTCATCGCTTAGCGTTGTCAGCTCAATGATCCAGCGCCGCAGCGGCCCGCTGAACTCCCGGAACCGCTGCTCGCTGCCATCCACAAAACGCATCACCTGCGTCTGATACCGCGTTACCCGCCGTGCCGGATATTGCGCCACGGCGCCTGTCTGTAATCGGGGAAACTCGCTCATGGCATTGCTCCTAGAGTTCGCTCACCACATCGTTCAGGCTGTGCGATTGCAACATCGCCTCCCGCACCGCCCGCGCAATGTCTTCCCGCCGGTCCAGGAAGGATTGGCTGTCCATCGCCTGTACGTTCACAGTGATCGACGCGCCAGCCCCTCCCGGTGCCGTCCCCGCACCAGCCCACCCGCTCCCCCCGCCCGCCTGCGTCGATCGCACCGTCGCCGGCAACTGCCGGATCCGGTCCCCTATGCCGCGATCGATCAGGAAGGTCTCGCCCGACGCGCTCAACCCCGCCTCCGCCTGAATCGACGGCGGCAGCGCGAACTTCTCCAGCGGGGGCGGCTCTTCCTTCTTGCCGCCCACGCCAAATAGCTTCAACAGCCCGCTCACAATCGGCAGCAGCGTCAGCCCGCCTCCAACGGTCCCCAGCGCCGACTTGGCAACTGACTCCGTCAGCCTGGCGCCCGTCGCCACCTTCGCCGCCGCCGCCGTCTTCAAGCTCCCCAGCGCCTTCGCCGTCCCTTCCGCCGTCGCCCCAGCCGCGATACCCGCGTCCACCAACGGCGGCAGCTGCGCCAGTAGCCCCGGGCCCAGAATGCGTCCAGCGCCGGACCCTTGCAGGTTGTTCAATAATGCAATCAATTCTTCGTTAGCCATGATTTTTCTCCCGCAAAAGTTCGCTCTCCAGCACCGTGAACGCTTCCACGCTCTTGGCTGGATACTCCCGCAAATCCCCGTGCCCGCCCATGCTCCAAACGTGATGTTCTTCAATCAGGGTTAGGCTCTCCGGGCGGATGAAAGACTGCGGGCACTCCGTCAGCACTACATTGCCGCGGGCCCATACGGGCTTCTCATCCCCTCGCTCCTCCGCGGCTACGAAGCCGCAGCGGCGCTGCTTTTCCAGACCCTTCGACCGGCACTCGTCGCACTTCCACGCGGCCTGGTTCGCGAATTGAAATTGGAAGGCGACGATTAGTTTTTTCGTTCGTCCTCGTCAAGGAACAACTCGCCCTTGATGGCTTCAACGATTTCCCGGGCCAGTGCATCCGGGCCCCGGTCCAACAGATTCTCCAGCGAAATCGGCTCGCCGTCGATCGTGATCCCGGTAATCTCTTCCAAGCCCCACCGGATATACAACGCGTCCATCCGGGCGCGTATCTCAGCCGCTTGCGCGGCATCAATGACGCTGTCCCCGGCCATGTGAAACGCCAGTTTCTCTCCGGTCTCCCGGATCAGTCGAACCAGTTCCATTCGGCGGGCAAGCGACAGGCGTCGCACCCGGAATCGCACGCCCTGGCAGGCGTGCGATTCCACAGTAACGTAGCTTTCGTATTGCATAACGGCCTACGCAAATGCGATCTGGATTTCGTCGTCGACCGAGCCCTGCGCCGCGCTCAGCGAGAAGTTCCACTCCAGCCGCGGATTGCGGTCGTCGAACTCCGGCACCTCCGGCACAACAGCCGGCAGATACACCCCGCACAGTTGCCCCGCGCTCTGTCCCAGCTGGATCATGATCGAAATCGGCGTGCGGTTCTTGGCCGCCTGATACAGGCCAATCGTCGCCTCGTCGTCTTTTTCATACAGCCGGAACTTGATGCCCACTTCCCGCTGCCCGGCGGCGATGCAGGTCGGCCCGGCAAACCCGAACTCACGCTTCCGCATGTCCAGGTTGTTGTTGATCGTGATCTCGGCTTCAATCAACGTGTAGAACTGCGACGGCCCGGCGCCAATCCAAACCTGGCCGATGTGGCCCGGAATGATGTCGTAGGCCAATCCCGCCACCGCCGGTTCCACCGGGAAATCGCTCAATCCCGCCAGACCAGCCGAAAAACTCGCGCTGTCCAGCAGTTCCCGCGCTTCGCCGGAAAACTCGAACTCGTGATAGTCCGCGTTCACCTTGATCTTCATCTTGTCCACGCCCGCGCCGGCAACAATCCGTTGTACCGCCGTCGACGGGCTCCAGTAGTCGTACAGGCTCACGCTCGGCAGTTGAGTCGCCGGAGAATAAGTGATCGTCGGGTTCAGTGGACTGCCCCCGCTTGGTACCAGTGAGAACGGCGCGTTCAGCTCCACAGTCGTCGTGTTGATCACGGCGGCGACGAATCGGATCTCACCGCCAAAGCTCACCGCCTGGCCGGCCGTCAGTCCGTGCGCCGTGCCAAACGTCAACTGGTTGTTGGACCCCATCGACGAGACGGTCTTGCCGCCGTCGATTGCCGGTACCCCGCCCAGTGCGCCGCGAATCAGCGGCCCGTAGGACGGCTCGGCATTGATGTTGCCCCAGTTCGTCATGTACGTTCCCAATTGATATTGGGTCCGCGTCCGTGCGCCGGAAGGAATGCCGCCGCGTGTCCGGCTGCCGGTCTTGTCGCGACGCGGCCCCTGAACGGTTTCGTGTTGAACACCCAGCTGAATCGCTGGGATTCTGTTATCCGCCGTTGCCGCCACCACTGTGCCGAAACCCGACTCCAGGGCCGCGTAAAAACGGTTCTGATTGGAAGAAATGTAACAAGCCATATCTGTGCCTTCCTGATGTGAGAATTACTGGCGCTCCACGCGCCGGGCTATACGCTCACCTGAACGTCGAAGCTCACCTTCGCGGTCTGGAGAAAGTTCTTGCCGCCGTGTTTCACGGGTTGAAAAGTTACGGTGTAGCCGCCGGTATAGAACAGGCCGTTGTCCCAGTCGCCTCGATTGGTGTCCAGCACATCGGTCAGTGCGTCGACATACCATTGCAGGCGTTGGTCCAGCCCTTCCAGCCGGTCGTGCGTTACTCGGACATCCACGCTCAACGTCGCCGTTCCGGAAAACTGCCGGAACTTCTCTCGCAGCGTGTTTTGCAGCTTCTCGCAGTAAATGTGGAACGCCGGGTACTTCGTCCCCGCGCTCTTTTCAATAACCTCGGCAGGTACATTCTGCGAGATAATCTGCCCCAGTTCGATCAGCGGCAGCTCCACCCGGTTAGCCTGCGCGATCGCCGCCAGACCGGCCTGCAGGCCAGCCGGCGCGCGCAGGAGGCCCGCGGCTTTCTTCACTGCTATGGTTCCGATCTGTGCCATTCGTTTACCCTCGTTGCAACACGGGTACGTGCCGCAGATAGTGTTCGGCGGTCTGTCCGCTCCCCGGATCGCCGCCCTCGGCCAGCCCCGTCGATGGCAGCGTCCACGTCGCACCCAGCGCCAGCGGCGCGTTGTGCTGCTTCTTCGTCTGGTCGTCCAACAGGCCAACAAACAGGTTCCAGCCCACCGCCGCCGGCGGCGCGCCAATCGCCCGCACGGTCAGCGCCGTGCCTTCCTGGGTCGTAATCGCGGCCGCTTCGCTCGCCGAACTCTCGGCGCCGTTGGCGTCCACCCACGACACCCGCACATAGTAGGTCCGCGCCGGTTGCGTGCCGGCCAACTGGCCCAGCAACGGCTGCACAGGTCGCGGCAGCGGCTGAAACACCAACCCGATCCCCGTCTCCCGCACCATCTGCCCGGCCGCCTTCGCCAGCCGCTCATACTCTTTCCACTTGTGCTTGTGCCGGTCGTTCAGCTGCTGGAAATGCGCATCCCGGTAGGTCGCCGCCAGCGCCAACAGCGTGTGCCACTGCTTCAAACCGTCTGTCAGTGCCACGTTGCTGAGCGTGAACTGCCGTCCGCCCAACTCCTGCACCAGGAATCGCTGCAACTCCAGGCCAACCTCAAGCGAGGCGATCGTCAGCTTCGCCGTCAGGTCGATACCCTCCGTGGCGGCTACTTCCACAATCGAGCTTTCGTAGTTCGCCAGGTCCGTGATTTGAGAAGGATTGCCATCCACAAAGAGCGCCATATCCGTCTCCTTACTTGCCCTTCCGGTTCTGGTGCATCGCCCGCTTCAAGGCGACGAGTTCTTCCTCGGCCAGCCGCGTCATCCGCACACGGTCCTGCAAATCGGCCAGGTCCTTCTGACGCTGCGCCTCTTCACGTTCCGCCTGCATCTGCGCAACTTCTTCCTCAGACATCCGCCGAGCCTTTTTCTCGACGATCATCTTGGCGGCCGTCTCGCGATTGACTTCCGACACGATCCCCTCGCGCCCGCCGTTCGGCGTCACAAGGCTGATGACGTGTACGAACTTGGTGTCGATCTTCGCCAGCTCCGCATCGATTTCGCGGTAATAGTCTTTCAGGTTCATAGGATTCCTCTTCAAAAAAGGGAAGGGAGGCGCGCACGGCACCTCCCCCCGGTTACGCGTTGTCGGGCCGCTCGCTGTTAGCTGCGGACCAAAACGCCGTGAGTGTTACGCAGCACCGCGACGCCGTAGAGGACGTCGACCGTGAACTGCTGAGCCAGCGTGTTGGGCTGGTAGCTCATGATCACGCGCATGCCGAAGTTGCCGAGTTCGGCGTATTCGGCAACCGCACCCGTGCCGGGCAAGGGTTGCGGCAGGCGGCGCATCACCAGGCCGATGGCGTCCTTGGCGAAGCCGATGTTGTTCGTGGTCACCGGACCGCTGCCCGTCTTGGAGACGAACTGCGAGCGGAACACGAAGAAGTCCTTCAGCTTGCCGACGTTGCCGTCGATCATGGTGCGGATGCCCGCTTCGCCGGCCGTGTGGTACTCGCTGAAGCGCGGAATCTGGCGCATCTGCGAATACGTGGAGCCGTCGACGACGAGGTACTTCTGGGCGCTGGCCGGAACCTTCGCATCGAACAGGGCGGTTTCGGCCTGGTCGATGGCGGCTTCGGTGATCGGCGAACCGCCGCTGCCCACAGCCGGGTTGGCCGTGAACTGCGCGTACAGGTTCATCAGGTCGGATTCGATCTTCTCGGCGATGGCGATCACCGCCGGCTCCATGTAGAGGCGGAGAAGATCGGGCACAGCCAGAACCTTGGTCACGTCCGGAATCTGGAACGTGGCTTCGGCGTGGGTGTTCAACACGATCTGCGCGTTCCCAAGGCTGGGATTCTGCGTGGTGACCGAGCCACCCTGCGCAATGTTATTCGCCGTCAAGGTCGGCGGGATCGGCACGTTGACCGTGTCGCCGGCCTGGGCCAGCGTCGGTTCAAAGGTCCGGTTCACGAGGTTCCCCATGACGAGGTTGCCCATCAAAGCGGGCAACGCGTCAGCGGCCACCAGTTTCACAATCGCGTTGGCGACGTTCGAAGAGGTAATTGCAGGCATTCTGCTCTCCCATAAATAATTTCGGCCTGGAGTTTCTCCAGGCCGGCTGTGGTCTCAGTCAACCCATCCCGGTCTTGCTGGTCCGGGAAGGATAAGGATGTCCGCTCGTGTTACCGCGCGGACAAGGTTGCGAGCCGCGGGCGATCATCTGCCCCCGGCAAGGTCGTTGGTTTAGAGGTTCGGCGACAACTGCTGCGCCACCCGGGCAATCTCTTGCCGCGCACGTTCCAGCTCTTCCTTCGGCATCCCCGGACGGATCTTGTCCAGGTCAAACGAAGAGTTGTAGGTGCCGCCGCGCTGATTGCCGCTCGCGCCGGAGCCTCCCACCATGCGGGCCGGCAGAAGTTCGGGGTTTTCGCTCACAAAGTGCGTGAGGTACTCCTTCATCCCCAGTTCTCCCTCGCCGGTACGGGCCACCAGACGGCCGTCGTCGGTCCGTTGGATGTCGTCGCGGACCGCTTTGTAAGCCAGGTCCACTTTGTTCACCCCAAGCCGCTGCAGTTCCGTACGGATGGCCGAGTTCCGGTCCGCCTCTTCGGCCATCTGCCGGGAGCGTCGGTTCTCTTCCACCAATTCGTTCATACGGCGTTCCAGCGTCTCGCGGCGCCGCCGTTCATCCTCGAGCTCCGCCTTGTAGGCCGGTTCACTCTTCGCCGTCTCCAGGTTCACGAACTCGCGGATCGCGTCCTGAATCAGGGCTCGGATATCGGGCGATTTGGGCGTCTCGTTCTTCAGATTCTCTTCCATTCCTGTTCTCCTTACCGTTGCTCGCGGGCCATCCACTCATCGATCTCCCGCGAGATCGTGTCCTTCAACTCCTGCCGCTCGTCGCACAGGTATTTGAAGGCCAACTTCTTGTAAATCTGCCGGCGGAGTGTCGACGATCCGACACCCATATCCAGCAGTTTTCGGGCATCTTCGATCTCTGTGGAGAAATCGCCGATGTCGAACTCGTCCAGGCCGGAGACGCTGATGGACAACTCGTCCTCGCGCGCCCGTTCCACGGCCAGCAGCACTCGCCGCATAACGTCTTTCACCGTGTCGCCGAATCCGCGCAGCACCTCTTGGGTGATCGCGAAGTCGCGCTGCTTGCTCAGCCCCGACACCTGCCGGCCATCGGCCGACGTGTGTCCAGCCTGCGCCAGCAGGTAGCAGACCCGGTAGATCTCATCCTTCAGCCGGTCCAGATTCCGCGCGGCGATCTCGTAGACGTGACCTTCCGGTTCCGCCCACCCGAACTTATCGTCCGGCCCCATCTGGATGTAGTAGCTGTCGCCGACGATCTGGTTCCACTCCTTGTCGGAGTAAACCACCGGCATCGCAAACAGCCCCATCGTCAACGCCCAGCTCAAGGCATTCGACTTGTTGAAGTGCTCCAACTGCACATCGGCCGCCTTGTTCATCAGCCACATGCCGTCGGAGAGCTTGATTTCAAAGATCGGGACCCGGTTAAGCCGTGCCAGCCCATGCAACCCCTGGTCCACCAGTTCGATCGGAACCACTTCCTGCGCCGTGCCGAACATCCCAGGCTTGCTGAGTTGGCGGTAGCTCCGGAAGTTCTGCCGATCGTAATAGTGCCAGTTGGTCTCCAACAGCGGCTCGGGATCTTCCAGCCGCTGCCGGCGCAACTGCGACGTGCGTATAACCACCCAGTCGAACTCGCCGCGTTCGTCCGTCGACCAGTTGATGATCTCGTCCGTCGCGTAGCTGACCAGATAAGCGTTGGCGGCGCCAAGCGCCTCCTCCTCCGCCCGGTTCCGCAACTTCCCGTGCTGCCTGGGGAAGTCCACCAGCGTGTAAGAGGAGCCGCAAATCAGCGCTTCCAACATCTGTTTGCGGAAGAAATCGCTCAGGTTGGAACCCTTACGATCGCAATCCTCCACAAAAGAGCTGAAGAACTTCCGGCCCGTCTCGTCGTCGCCCTCAATGCTGATCACCGGTTCCCGGCGGAACAGCGTGGCTGCATACCAGTCGACGATCGACCCGATGTAGTTCTCATAGAACGCCCGGTTGAGCCGTTCCTGATACACCCCCATCGGTTCGCGGTTGCGTTGGATCAGATAATTCGCCGCCTGGCCTTTGAATTGTGCGCCACCCGTGTAGAGGTCGCGATACTGTTTCCACAGCGCATTCCGCGCTTTGTATTCGTGATGCTCCGTGTTGATTTCAATCACGTTATTTCTCCACGTCCTTCCTCGCGTGGCGCGGAAAAAGAAAGGCCGCTGGAATGAATCCAGCGGCCTCAGCCAACTCCGTCGCCCGGAAATTTGTCTACTGCTTAAAAGAGCGGTTTATCCTGATAGCCGATCAGCCGCGAATTCCGCTGCTCCTGCCACACCAGATACCCCAGCGCGTCGGACAGGTGCGTCCGCCGCGGGTCTTTCGTCTTGTCGATGATCATCGTGCCCTCTTGCAGCACAACCTGCTCGAGATCGGTGATCAATTCCTTGCACCGCGGGTCGATGTAGAGCGTCCGGTCTCCCCCGGCGCTGCACAGCGCTCCGTTCATCACGTCCAGCCGGTCCCGCACCGCCGGATTGGCCTTGGGCACCCGGTATTCCACGTTCCGCATGCAGTAGCTGTTGAAGAACCGCCGCATCATCCCGTAGTCACTGGTCCCCGTTGTCTGCATCCGGCTTCCCGAAGCATCTCCGTAGATCACCACTTTTCGCGCATCCGGAAACCGCCGCACAAACTCCATGCAGGCGTCTTCCGTTGTCACCCGGCTGAGCACGATTTCGTCCAGCACCCGGATCTGATTTCCCACCTTCTGCGCGACTACCGAACACATCGGATTGACGTTGAAGTCCAGTGCCCACAACAGCGGATACCGCGGATCGTAGGACTGGCCCTGGACGTTTTCCAGCCGGTCGAAGGCGCTGTAGGCCCGGCCGGCGGTGACGTTCAGGTACTGCCCCAACACTTCCTGCTGGTAGAACCGGTCGTCGTAACTGCGCTTCAACCGCTCGTAAAAGTCCGGAATCTGATCCAAAAGGTGACGATTTTCGTGCGCCTTTGCAAGCACCACACCGTAGCCTTCGACCGGTTCGGCGATGAATCGCCGGTAGACCCAGTCGAACCCCTTTGGTGTCCAAACCCCGTACCCGCAGAGCATTTTGGCACGCGGGTCGCGCAATCGCGCTTCCAACCGTAGCCAGGCTTCCTCCACGCAGTAGGTCAACTCGTCAATCCCGAACCAGGCCAGATTCGTGCCCCGAAGCCGCTCGTAATCATCGAGCGACCGGAACAGAACCTTCGACCCGACTTCGGTAAACGTGATGTAGTTCTCGGCCTTGTTCCATTCGTATGGAATTTCGCACCGGTCAAGAATTTCAAACAGCGCCGCCTGCGTCGCGTCCCGAAGCATCGGGAAGGTCGGCGCGCCGAGCAGCCCGAGCCGGCCGGCGTTGACGTAGCTGAGTCGAATGGCCTCCTGACAAAGAGCCTGACTCTTACCGGACCCGACCGGTCCGGAGAACCCCTTAAACCGGCTTGCCAGCCGGTGGAACTTCGCTTGCGAGGGAAGCGCGTCGTACTCTATTTCCCTTGTTCGTCGTCTGGGTGGAGCCGATCGACCCATCGTACTTCGACCTCCTTGACCTGATCCGCCGTCAATTCTTTGTAAACCTGCAAAAGTTTCAACAATTCACTGACAGAAGCCTTACCGGATTGTGTGTCACTTTCCAGCGAATTCATCAGCTTCGCGATCATTTTTTTCAGCCGCGCCGGGCTGAGCCGCACGCCGCTGGCCGCCCGCTTTTTCGCGGGCGGTTTTACAGCCTTTTTCCCCGCTTTGTTCGCAATTTCAGACATCCGCTTCGCCTCCTGCCGGGCGGCCGCCGTGCGCGGCTAACCTCGACAACCCCACTCTAGCAACGGGGGACCAAGCACTTTGGGGGTGAAAAATTTCAAGTCTTAGAAAAGAAAAGAAATATATTTTTTTAAAACTTGTGACTGGCTTTTTTCAGTCTCTGTTTTTCTGAAAAACAGGCCTTATCGCAGGCTATTCCGGCGTGGAATCCGCGTCGGAACTGGGCGCGGACTGGAGTCCCAGGACGCCACGGAGGTAATCGATGCCGGGAACGGTGATCGCCATGCGGCTTTTGTCGTCCATTTCGATCACTTTCGTGGTTTTCATATACGACATGACGAACGTGGCGCCTTCGCG
>JBIKOG010000387.1:0-5062 GCA_044358225.1 Bryobacteraceae bacterium
ACGCCAAAAACTCAACCTCTTCCTCGACGCCTGCGATGCCATCCACTACGCCCACCTCCACGGCGTCATTCACTGCGACCTCAAACCCAACAACATCCTCGTCAACGCCGCCGGCGACGTCAAAATCGTCGACTTCGGCATCGCCCGCGCCGACGGCCATCACTCGCCGGACTTCGCCACCTCCGCCTTCGCCAGCCCCGAACAGGCCAACGCCGTCCCCACCGCCCTCAGCGATCTCTACTCCCTCGGCATCGTCCTCCGCCATCTCCTCCCCAGCCAGACCGGCAACGAAATCGCCGCCATCATCGCCCGCGCCACCGCGCCCAACCCGCGGGATCGATACCCCTCCGTTCTCGCCTTCGCCCTCGATATCCGCGCCGCCCTCGAAGGCTTTCCCGTTCAGGCCTACGGCGCCGGCGCCGCCTACCGCCTCCGCAAGTGGATCGCCCGCCACCCCCTGCCATCCCTCGCCCTCGGCACCCTCCTCATCTTCGCCGCCGCCGGTCTCGTCATCGCCCTCCGCCAACAGGAAAAGGCCGCCGCCCACCGCGCCGTCCTCCACGAAATGGCCCGCAAAGTCCTCCTCGAAGACCTCCCCAAACTCCAGCACCTCCCCAACTCCACCGCCCTCCGCGCCAGCCTCATGCAACAGACCGAAGCCGCCCTCGCGCTCCTCGCCGACGAAGGCGAAACCGATCCCCACCGCCAAATCGAACTCGCCGCCGCCTTCCACCAAACCGGCCGCCTCAAAGCTGGCAGCACCCTCGGCTCCCTCTCCAACGCCACAGCCGCCCTCGCCGATCTCGATCGCGCCGTTCACTTCTACCGCCTCGCCCTCGCCAGCCTCCCCGACGACATCGCTCTCCGCGAAAAAACCCTCCGCGCCACTCTCGAAGTCGCCTACCGCCGCGACGAAGCCGGCCTCTTCGAACAGGCCCGCCAAACCGCCCAATCCGTCGAAACAGACATCCTCGCCCTCCCCCCAGCCCTCCGCGCCCACCCCAGCATGCGCCGCCAGCTCTCCACCGCATATCACGCCCTCGGCAATGTTGCCAACGACCAGGGCTACCTCTCCCAGGAAGCCGCCTATCGCCGCCAGGCCCTCGCCGTCTACGCCCCCGAACTCGCCAATCCCCCCGCCGGCTGGCTCGATGAGGCCGTCTTCCGCGACCACATCGCCAACCTCCACGCCGCCGCCGCGTCCGCCACCCTCATCCACGCCGGCTACTCCCCGGATGCCGAAGCCGCTGCCCGCCGCGCCCTCCTTCTCCTCGAACCCTGCGCCACCCACCGCGGCTGCCAGTTCCGTATCGTCGAAACACAACTCGTCCTCGCCGAGATCCTCTTCGCCGCCGGCCAGCTCCGCCCCTCCCTCGACGTCCTAACCCAGGCCCTCTCCGGCATCCGCGCCCTGCAAGCCCTCGATCCAGCCTCCGCCGTCACCACCTCCGTCGCCCTCCAGGCCCACGCCGATCTCATCCATTTCCAACTCGCCGCCGCCGATCTCCCCGCCGCCCGCAAAACCCTCGCCACCGTCGCCGCCCTCCAATCCACCCTCCGCAAAGCCGATCCCAACGATCTCCTCATCAACGAATCCGACGCCCGTATGCTCCTCCTCGAAGCCACCGTGCTCCGTGCCGCCAACTCCCTCCCCCAGGCCGCCACCCTTCTCACCCGCGCCCTCACTCTCACCCTTCGGCCCACCTCGCCCACCCCCGCCCTCCAGGAACTCAGCTGCCTCGCCCTCCACACCCTCTCCGAAATTGCCGCCCGCCAAAACCAGCCCGCCGAATCCCTTGCCTACCTCCGCCAGGCCACCCCCATCGCCCGCGTCCTCCGCCTCGCCGCCCCCGAACGCGCGGCCCTTCTCTGGGCCTCCCACGTTGCCCGCTTCCCCCAAAACACCACCGAAGCCACCGCACTCCGCGCCGAACCCGCCCCGCCGCCCGTCTCGCCCTACCCCGTCCCTCGCGGCGGCCTCTGGCTCACTCCGCCAAAAACGCCACCCCAAAACCGGTAAGCCACACACGCTTCGACTGGGGCGGAAGCGTTAGTCGAAGCCCGGCGGGCGGAACGACAGGTTGAACGTCTCCGTCAGCTCACGCTCTATGATCGTCTGGCCGTCACCAAAGAAATCGAGTTTCGCTCGCACACTAACTTCTATGCTGCCCTCGGCCAATTTGGAACGCTCCGCCGGGTTGTCTACCTTCCACGGGAACACCCCGATGAGGAACGGCTCTCCAATCGTGATCTCAAAGTCGTCCACAAACTCGTCCGGATACGCCCTCTCCACAATCGGCATGATACTCTGCTCACGACGAATGGCTTGGGCACGAATCGTCCACTTCGCATCCGAACCCGATAGCGCGAGCGGCGAATCATCCGGCGCCACGATGCGCCCTTCCAACGACGTCCACGATCCCATCACCGAACCGGTTTCCCACCTCGTCTTTAGCTCCAGTTGGTAGTCGTAGTACAGGTTGTCCAGCGCGCGATGCTGCGCCGCAATATCCCCCGTCAACCGGCGCAAACTGCCCCGATACCAGTACTCGTCCCGCTCATCCCCGAAATCCAAAATCCCGGGCCCCTTCCCCCATTTGGAATAACGGAGGAACTTCGAGGCGGCACTGAGATTGGCGACGACAAACGTGCCTAAACTCTGCAACCCAAGCCCCGCCACCGCCACCACCACGCCCACACCCGTCTCCGCGAACACAGTCCCGCCTAACGTCATCGCCGCCCCGGTCGTGCGCAAGGCGTGCGCAAACTTCTCGTCCGCGGTCCGGCTGGCGGCGGTATCCATACCAGCCGTCACAACGTCAATCCCCGCCGAGGCCACCGCCAGCGGCGAAAAACGCAACGACTTGGTGCCGTACACCCGGAACTTCGGATCCCAGGGGTTAAAGCCAGCCATGCGGGCCGTGGACTGCACCGCGGCATAGGCATCCAGCAGCGCTCCGGCGGCGTTGATGCCGCTCTGGAAACCAGGATTGCCCGTCAACTCCTCGTAGGCATAACAGAGGTTGACCGCCTCAATGCCAATCGAGGCCAGCTCCAAGCCCTCCTTGGCCATCGTCAGCCGCATACTCGGTTTCGGCACGAGAATCGGCACCTCGCCCGTCTTTCGTGCCTTCTTCAATGCGCGACGTTCCCGCGCCCGAATCGCTTTCGCGCCCGCACGGGAGTTGATGGTATGGAGTTCAACCCCATGCGTTCGCCGGATCCAACCTTCCAGATTCGACAGCGCTTCCTTGCGATACTTTTTCACCCAATTCGCAGCCTGGAATTGCAGCAGCCCCAGTTGGAAGTTGAGGACCGTGGCATGGGTCTTTCGCCCGCCGGCGAATAGGATGGACTGACCGCCATGCGCCAGCGGCTTTTTGCCTTCCACGATGAACTGCTTGAACGTGTCGCTGAGATAGTCCTTACCGGCGCTTAACTGCTCCGTGCCGCAGTGGATGTAATAGATCAGCTTGTTCAGCTCTTCCCAGGCGGTGGAATTGGAGTCTGCCAGGGAATCGTAGTCGTCAATCGCCTCGGAAAACGGAGCGTACCAATCCTTGGGAAACACTTCCCCTTGGAGGGTGGACGCCTGCCCGGAGCCGTCTTCAAACAGCGTCGCGAACGTCTTGCCATGGCTGCCCAGGACGTCGTTCTGCATCTCCAACCCGATCCAACGGACCAGGTCGCCGCACGCTATCTCTGATGCGTACCGCAGCCGCGCGCTGTCCTCCTCCGTCGTCAGGATCTCCGTCGTCAGGGAGTAAGTAATGCAGTCCTGAAAAGCGGAATTGCCGCGACTGAAGTTATCGATCCGTTTGGCCAACCGGTAAGTGTTGTCCTTACTCAGCCGGTCCACCTCTTCCATCCAACTGCTCAGCCGGGTTCGCATCCGGTTACTGCGAATCATCGCTTCCTGAAAAGGATCAATCAGGTGCATCGCAAACATCGCAGTAGCTGGCAGTTTGCCGTTCTTCAGGACTTTGTTAAGCGGTGCCGCGCTTTCCGGCTTCCCGTCCGTGTAGACGTCCGTGTAGAACCAGTCCCACAGGCGCATCGCCCGCAACGGGATCCGCTTCTGGGGGTCTGCCAAAGCTTTCCACGGTAACTGAAACGGGGTCAGGTAGAAGTAATAGGCCTCCTGCTCCTGGGCGCCGGACCAGAAAGACACAACATCCAGCAGCAGCCGTTGCTTTCTTTCGCCTTCCGGCTTCCGAATGTCTTTCCCTTGATTGGCGGACGAGGAAAAGGGCACAATGCGGAAGGAGCCGTCCTCAAAGTAAAGCTCGAATTCCAGTTCGGCCACAGAACCGGTAGCGGAATTGGCGGACCAGATATAGACGTACTTCTGGTCAATGGGCTTGGACTCCGCCCGCGCAAAGGTCCGCAGAAAAGGGGCATAGCCGGATTGGCGGACCACACGATAAACGCCGGCGGGCGCATTCAGTTTGCCGGGGCGATGCACCTTCTCCCCGTCGTCATTCAGGAAGTGAAACGGCTGTTTCTGGAAGACGGAGAAATTGGGCTGCAGTGTCAGCAGTTCGGCCGCCCCGCCGGCGCCGGTGGCCAGGGCATTCCCGCCGGCAAGATCGTACACGCGGGCCACCTCGCGCATCGTCACTTCGATCTGCGTAATGGCGGATTGATTAGGCTTCAGAGACATGGGGGCTACGCTGTCCAGTCGAAGGAAAATGATTCGCTAAGGGATAGCTCGGCAAGGGCAAAATCATGATCTTCCAAAGAGGAGTTACTGTCCCGCTCCTGATCGACGATCAATTCAAATGGAATGTCATCGAAGACAGTCTCGGCAATGGAGGGGCTGTCCTCGCGGCGGAGCTTGTACTGCCTGCCCGGCAGGAGATGTTCGAAACGAAGCTGCAGGTATTGGTCCCCCGGGACCAGGTCGTTCTTCGGCGAAAGCTCCTTGCTATAGCCCCCATCGGTGCTGCTCAGGAGGAACTTGGGATATTCGGCGGAGGCCTGCGAAGCGCTCGCCAGGACGAAGGAGATCGTCATGCGATCCGTAAGCCTCGCCTTGCCGTCCCGAAGTTCGCACGGAGAG
>JBIKOG010000388.1:0-5049 GCA_044358225.1 Bryobacteraceae bacterium
AGCCGCCATCGGTGCTGCTCAGGAGGAACTTGGGATATTCGGCGGAGGCCTGCGAAGCGCTCGCCAGGACGAAGGAGATCGTCATGCGATCCGTAAGCCTCGCCTTGCCGTCCCGAAGTTCGCACGGAGAGTCATTCACCAGGCGCTGATAGAAGCGGCACGAGAAGGTATCCCTGGATTTTCCGAACGTTCTCCGCTCCTCGGTAGCGTTACGGCGGGCTGACGAATCAGACCAGAACCGTTTGCGGCAGTCCCCATCGCCGTCGGTCGTGCGGGGGCATGGCCACTTTTCGGGAGGGATCACCGTACCGGGGCGGAAAAGGAGGATCACCACCCGCCGGTTAACGCCATTCTCGCTGTCGCGCCGCTCCTTGTTTTCCCGTTTTTCCAGCTCCTCCAGTTCGGCCTGGCCGAAGATCATCACCGGATTGAACTCGCCGCAGCCCTGCACATCGCCCTTCGCGCCAGAATCCTTACCGCCGGCCAGGAAATCCGACGTTTCAAGCTTGGACGGGGACAGAAAATTCATGTAGGCGCGAAAGAGCTTATCGCGCGTTCTGGGACCGGCCGAGCCGTCAACGGTCAGCGAATTCCGCCGCTGGAACTCCTCGATCGCGGCTTTGGTCGCCCCCGCATAACCAAGCGCGCCCAGCATGGTCTGGATCGCGTTCGTCCCCCAGCCTTCCGACTGGCCGCTCGACACATACAGCTTCTCCCAACGCGAAGGATCCTGCAGCAGAACGGCATATACGGACTCGGCGCGGTGGCCGCTCAGCCGCTTGTTGGTGGCGTCGCCGCCCACCGGGTCGGCATGGCCGAAGATCGACAACGGCGCCGCCGGATGGGCCGTGCGCAGCCGAGCCAGGGCGTGAAACTCCTTCTGGCTTTCGGGCAGAATGAAGGACGACCCAAACGCAAAACAATCCCCGTGGATGCGAAGGCACGCCACCGGGAGCAACTCCATGCGAAGTGTATTCTTCCCCCGGCCGGCCAGAGCGGGGGCAACGTGGGCGGGCAGTACCGCCCAGGCGGCATGAGTGGCGGCCAAACTGCCCTTCGAGCCAACCTCTTCTTCGGCGGCGAGCTGGTCGGAACCGGACTTCTGGTTGTCATTCATAGGATGGACGAGGGGGACGTTCCACTTCCATCCCGATTTTCGATTCTCTGAACAGAAAATCGGTCGAGCCACGGAGAGCCGAAGCTGCGAGCGGAACGATCAATTTTTAGAATACCCTGATCCCGGCCGGCCCATCCAACGCCCCGCCTAAAACATCATCCGCACCATCAACTGCACCGACCGCGGCCGGTTCGCCTGCGACGTGATATACCCAAACAACGAGTTGTTCACCTGCGTATTCGGTGCCCCAAACACCGGATGGTTCACCACGTTATACCCCTCCCCGCGCACCTGAAACCGCATCCGCTCCCCCACCCGGAAATCCTTCATCACCGACAGATTCATATCGTTCGTCCCATCCCCGCGCAAACTCGGAAACGTCGTCGCATACGTCCGCACATGGAACTGGAACTGCTCCGTCGCCAGCGTCTTAAAGGCGCCCGTATTGAACGCCGGCCCGTCCACATACCGGTTCCGCAGCGCCAACGAATCCCCGGAATACACATAATCCCCCGGATTATTCGTGCTCCCGTTCAACCACGGAATCGCCCCGCCCACCTGATAGGTATAGGTCCCGCTCACCCGCCAGTCGCCCGCCACCCGCGCCAGCAGCGTCTTCCCCCGCCGCAAAAACGGCAGCTCGTACACCGAACTCAACACCAGCCGGTGCGGCCGGTCAAACGGCGACACCCGCCGCTCCAAGTCCACATCCCCCGGGTTCAACCACGACACCCGCTCCGTCAACCGCGACCGCATATAGTTCGCCGTAAACTGCACGCCCCGGGAAAACCGCCGGCTCACCCGGACATTGAAACTGTGGAACAGCGAACCGCCAATCGTGCTGTTATGCGCCACCACCCCGCCGCTCCCCGGGCTCCCATTCCCGTTCGGAAACTGCGGATACGGGCTCAATATCTGGTTCATCTGCACCGTCCGCGCCGTGTTCTGTGCCGTCCCCGCCAACCCGAAAAACGGGTTCGCGTGCGTCGCCGTCAACGCCGTTATCACCGCCTGGTCCCGCTGCGGCGCCGTGCTCAAATACCGCAGCGGAATCGCGTTCATCTGCGTGTACGTAATCGGAATATTCTGCGCCCGGTTCCCCGTATAAACCGCCTCCAACGTCGTCTGCGGATCAATCGCATGCTGAAAACCAAACGTCCACCGCATCGCGGAAGGATTGGTCAACGCCTCGTCGATATACCGCACCGCCTGCCCGGCAAACGTCAACAGCCCATCCGCGCTCCCCGACGGCCTCCGGATCCCCTGCGGAAACGGGTTCTGCAAGGTGGCAAACGGCGTCACGTTCGTGTCATTCGTGCTCACCAGCGGCGTCGCCTGGCTGAACCCCGCCTGCGTCTGCAACGGGTTCGCCGAATACGCCCCCGAAGGCTGTAACGTCGCAATCGTCAACGGCGAAATAAACCGCGCAAACCCGCCCCGCACCGCCGTCCGCCCCTTCAGGAAATCCGGCGTCCACGCAAACCCCAGCCGCGGGCTCAACTGCGCCGAAGTCTTGTAAATCGCCGTATTGTCCGCCGAAGCAAACGTCAGCCCGCCCTTCACCTTGAAGTCATTCGCGCCCAACAACGCATTCGGCGTCGCGCGATACGCCGCCTCCGCCGCCGGCCCCAGCGGGCTCGCCGCGGCAAACGCAAACCCGTTATTCGTCCGCGCCCACCGCTCGTGATACGGGAAGTCCCTGTCCAGCCGCACGCCAAAGTTCAGCGTCAAATTCCGCCGCACCCGCCAGTCGTCCTGCAAAAAGGTGGCTCCATAATACTGGTAGTACATCGCCGAAGAGTTAATCTCAAAACTCCCGCCCGTCGGCAATCCCAGTAAAAACGTGGCCAAATCCTGACCCACCGCCACCGTCGTCGATGAGTTACTCGCCTGCCGCACCCAGTTATTCCCGCCAAACGAAAACTCCCCAGCCGACCGTCCGTAGTTAATAATGTTCAGCCGGTACTGCCGGAAATCCGCGCCCGTCTTAATCTGGTGAGATCCGCGAATCGCGCTCCACGTGTTAAACGTCTGCAGCGATTGCGACGGCAACGTATTCGCCCCCGTCTGCCCCATCGTCCGGATCCCCGTCGCAGCGGTGGCAAACGTAATCGAAGGCAGCTGCAAATACTGCGAATTCGCCGCCAAATACGCCGGCAACCCCACCTGCCCCGGGTCAAACCCAAAGCTCGGCGAAGAATGGTCCTCAAACATCCGGGTAAAATTCACCCGCAAATTCAACACATTCCGCGCGTTCAACATGATTACCTGGTCCAAACTCCCGCCCCAGTTCGCCCGGCTCAAATTGGACCCCGTCGCCAGGTTCCCATACCAGTTGTCCTTGGTCTGCGAATAGGCCGTATGCCGAACATTCCCGTACGTCCGGAACCGCGCGCTGGCATTCCAGTCCATCCGTCCCAGCTCATTCGTAAACCCGTCTTTGGTAATGTTATTCGTGCCGTAGTTCTCAAAGTCATCCGCCCGCCGCGAAGTCAGGTTCGGCTTCGGAAAATACGTCATCAGCTTCTGCGCCACCGGGTCCAGGCGGGACACCGGAATCTGGTTATTCGCAAACGGCGTCCGCGTCACCACCGTCCCCGTCAGCACGGCCGTCCGCGGGTCGTAGAGCTGCGTGCGGGACGCCAACAGCTTCGAAAAATCGCCCGTCCGCTGCGCATCGGTCGGCACAGTCATAAACGCCGTCGATGGCTGCGAAAGCTGCATCCCCTCAAACGCAAAGAACCAGAACACCTTGTCCCGGCCATTAAACACCTTCGGCAACACCATCGGCCCGCCCACCGTCCCGCCAAACTGGTGATACATCGAATCCGGCCGCGTCAACCCATTCTTGTTGTTAAAAAAGTTATTCGCCACCCAGTTACTCGGCTTCGTATTCTCATACACGGACCCATGTAACTTGTTATTCCCGCTCCGCAGAATCTGATTAATCGTCCCGCCACCCGAATGCCCAAACGAAGCATCCGTCTCAAACACTTTGGGCCGGACTTCCTGCACCGCATCCCGGGGCGGGCTGTAGGCCAACCGCCCATCCCAAGTGGCATTCGGCACGCCATCGAGCAGCAGTTCGTTCTGTTGCGACGGAGCCCCGCCAATGCTCCACGATGCGCCCCCGCCCGAAGAAAACGGCTGCACCTCCGAAGGCTGCGCCGTAGAAAGCACCCCCAACGCCAGCGACGCCATCATAATCGGCGTCCCCCCATTCAACGGCAAATTCTCCACTTCCTTAGCCGTAATCGTAGTGCCAACGGAGCCATTCTCCACATTGATCCCCGGCGCCTCGGCCGTTACTTCCACCGTCTGCGACGCCTCGCCCACGTCGAGCTTCACATCGACCACCGGATTCTCCCCGGCGCTCACCCGCACGCCCTTCCGCCGGAACTGTTTGAACCCGCCAAAGCTGACCGAGACCTCGTAGTCCCCTGGCAACAAAAACGGCACGGTATAGTGCCCATTCTGTTCAGAGACGGCCGAACTCGTCACATTCGTCGACGTCTCTACCACGGTCACCCGCGCCCCGCCAATGGCGGCCCCGGTAGCGTCAGCGACAACGCCACTCAACGTAGCCCGAAACTCCTGCGCCCACGCCGCGGCGGCGAGCAACAGCCCGGTTGCCAACCAAATACGAGTCCTCATGTACCCACGTTACTCCTGCAACGCGAGCTACCCCAAGAAACTTAATGTTAGGTTCCCAGCGCGGGCGACATGTCCAGGTGTGAGCAGACGCTCACAGCCCAAAGGAGAATCACCCATGAAACTCGCAGCCCTTCTCGCCCTCGTGCTCACCGTCCCGGCCGCCAGCGCCGCCTCCCTCGCCTACACCCCCTCCGGCGGTTTGACAACGGTCTGTTACGGCCTCACCTGCGGCAACGCCTTCCAGGCTCTGCAGCCGATGACCGTCACCGGCCTGGCCA
>JBIKOG010000389.1:0-5046 GCA_044358225.1 Bryobacteraceae bacterium
CGGCCCATCTTCGTTGTTACATCAAAGCTGACGACCTGGAAGAAGTTCTTGCCCGGGTTCAGTGCTTCCCGAACCATGAGTTCAAAGGTGCCCTCGGCCGCTTCCAACTCGTAGCCCTCAAACTCCATCTGCTTGATCTTTTCGAGCAAGTACTTGCGGGAATCTTCGTTCAGCTTTTCTTCGAGGCCATGTTCCTTCAGCTTGTAGAAGATGTTGCTGCGGCCCGACAGATCGCTCACCAACACGCGCTGGCGGTTTCCCACCGTCTCCGGCCGAACGTGTTCGTAGGTGGCCGAATCTTTCAACACCGCGCTGACGTGCACGCCACCCTTGTGCGCGAAGGCGCTTTGGCCGACGTAGGGCTGCCCGTTCGGGATCTGGAGGTTGGCTAGCTCGGCGATGAAACGCGCCACGCCGGTGAGGCTGGACAGCTTCTCTCGTCCAATCGTTTCGTGGCCTAATTTCAGTTCCAAATTCGCAATTACGGAGGCTAAATTAGCGTTTCCACAGCGTTCTCCATAGCCATTCATGCACCCTTGCACGTGCGTCGCGCCGGCTTCAATCGCCGCTAATGCGTTCGCCACCGCCACGTCGGAGTCGTTATGGGGATGAATGCCGATCACGCCGCTAAACCGCTCCCGCACCACCGCTACTGCTTCCCGTACCTTGGAGGTAATCGTTCCGCCATTGGTATCGCAGAGGCACAGCACATCGGCGCCGGCGTCATGCGCGGCCTGCAGGGTTTGCAGCGCGTATTCGGGGTTCGCCGCGTAGCCGTCAAAGAAGTGTTCGGCGTCGTAAACGACTTCGCGACCGTGCTGCTTCAGGTAGCTTACGGTATTGGCGATGATCTTCAAATTCTCTTCGAGCGTAATCCCCAACGCCCGGGTCACGTGAAAGTCCCACGTCTTGCCGAAGATGCTGATGACGGGCGTTTCCGCGCCCAGCAACTCGCGCACGTTGGGATCGGTATCCACGCTGTTACGCGCGAAATGCGTCGAACCAAACGCGACGAGCTTGGCATGTTTCAGCCGCAACTCGTCCTTGGCCCGCGCGAAAAACTCTTTGTCTTTCGGATTGGAGCCGGGCCAGCCGCCCTCAATGTAGTCAATTCCCAGGTCATCCAATTTCTGACTGATAATCAGCTTGTCCTCGACCGAGAAAGAGACGGCTTCGCCTTGCGTGCCATCGCGGAGAGTCGTGTCGAAGGTAAAGATGCGCATGGAAATGTGGCTCCTGTGTGAGGGAAGCTGGCCCGGTGCTTTTTAGGCTTCCGGTACGCCGGCTTCCTTCTTCTTTTTGAGGAAGGGCATCATGGCCCGGAGTTCTTGACCCACCGTCTCGATCTGGTGCGTCTGGTTGGCTTCGCGCATGGCCAGGAACTTGTGACGTCCCGTCCGGTTCTCGTTCATCCAGTTGCGGGCGAAGGTGCCGTCCTGGATTTCAGCAAGAACGCGCTTCATTTCGGCTTTGGTTTCGGCGTTGACCAGGCGCGGCCCGGTCACGTAGTCGCCGTATTCGGCGGTGTCGGAAACCGAGTAGCGCATGTACTTCAGGCCACCCTCATAAATGAGGTCGACGATCAGCTTCAGTTCGTGCAGGCACTCGAAGTACGCCATTTCCGGCGCGTAGCCGGCTTCCACCAGCGTCTCGAAGCCAGCCTTGATCAGTTCGCTGGTGCCGCCGCAAAGAACGGTCTGCTCACCAAAGAGATCGGTTTCGGCTTCTTCCTTGAACGTGGTTTCAATGACGCCGGCGCGGAGGCAGCCAATGCCCAGCGCGTACGCCAAAGCGTTTTCCAACGCCTTGCCCGAGGGGTTCTGCTGCACAGCCACGAGGCCGGGGACGCCAACGTTTTCAACAAACAGTTCGCGAACGCGATGGCCGGGAGACTTCGGAGCAATCAAGCTGACGTCGACGTCGGCCGGGGGCTTCACGTAGCCGAAGTGGATGGAGAAGCCGTGCGCGAACATCAGCGTCTTGCCGGCGGTCAGGTTCGGGGCGATCTCGGTCTCATACAGATCCGGCTGGATGTGGTCGCTGACGAGCACCATGATGGTGTCGGCGGCTTTCGTCGCTTCCGCGGTGGTCATCACGCGCAGACCGGCGGCTTCGGCCTTGGCCCAGCTCTTCGAACCCGGATACAGGCCGACGATCACGTCCGCGCCCGAATCGCGCAGGTTCAGCGCATGCGCATGGCCCTGGCTGCCATAACCGATGATGGCAAACGTCCGGTCCTTCAGCAGGCTCGGATTACCGTCTTTTTCGTAGTAACGATTCAGCATTAAATAACTCCGTTTTTCTCTTCCGACTTTCCTTCCTCAGCGCCGCGGGGCACGGGGGGAGAAAGGCGGAGTTTCTTGGACTCCAGTGAAACTGCCACAGCGCCGCCGCGAGTAACTTCAATCTCGCCATAACTGCGCATGATATCAATGAACTCGTCGAGCTTTTCAATGTCGCCGGTGGCTTCCAATGCAAAGCCTTCCAGCGTCGAATCCACCACACGAGCGCCGAAAATCTCGGCTTCCTTCAAAATGGCGGTGCGCGATTCCTGCGGGGCGCGCACGCGCATCAACACTAACTCGCGAGTCACTGCCGGCGAGTCGGTCAAATCCGTTGCCTGCAGCACGTTGATCAGCTTGTTCATATGCTTGATCAACTGACGGCGCTGGTGGGGCTCAATCGCAACCCCGATCGTCATCCGCGAAAGCTCCGGGTCGAGCGTCCGTGCCACCGTCAGGCTGTCGATGTTATAGCCGCGCGCGGTGAGCAGACCGGTGACGCGCATGAGCGCACCGGTCTTGTTCTCCAATAAAAGGCTGATGATCTGCAACATGGTATGTCCTCGTTTCTACTTCCGCAGCTCAGCCGGTTGCGGCGGCGAGAGCACCATTTCATTAATCGCTCCGCCGGCCGGAACCATCGGGAACACGTTCTCGGTGGGAGCCACTTTCACGTTCAAAAGATAGGGGCCCGGATCGGCAAACGCCGTCGCCAGCGCCTCGGCCAACTCTGACGGTCGTTCCACCGTACGGCCCTTGAAGCCGTAGGCGCCGGCCAACTGCACCGGGTCAGGGAAGCCGTCGAGCGTAACCTGCGACAAGCGGTTTGCGTAGAACAACTCCTGCCACTGGCGCACCATGCCCAGGTAGCCGTTGTTCATCACGATCACCTTCACCGGCAGGCCGAAGTTGAACAGCGTCGCCAGTTCCGGGATCGACATTTGGAAGCCGCCATCGCCGCAGATGGCGATAACAAGCTGATTCGGATTGGCCACCTGGGCGCCCAACGCGCTCGGCAAACCAAAGCCCATCGAGCCCAAACCGCCCGAGTTAATCCACAGCCGCGGCTCGTTGAAGCGAATCAACTGCGCCGCCCACATCTGGTGCTGGCCCACGTCACTGCAAACAATTGCGTTGCCCTTGGTCAACCGGTCGATTTCGCGCATCAGGTGCTGCGGCTTGATCACGTCGTTGGCCGTATCGTAGCGGAGCGGATGTTCGGCTTTCCACTCGCGGACCTGCTTCCACCAGGCCTTCAGCCCAGTGCGCTCGCCCACTTCCGGGAGCAGTTCCTTCAACACGGCATTGATCTTCGGCAACACGCGCTTCAGGTCGCCCACGATCGGCAGATCGGCATTGCGGATCTTGCTGATCTCGGCCGGGTCGATGTCGACGTGGATGATCCGCGCATGCGGTGCGAAAGCGTTCAAACGGCCTGTGACGCGGTCGTCGAAACGGACGCCCAACGCGATGATCAGGTCGGTGCCATACATGCCCATGTTGGCGGCATAGCTGCCGTGCATGCCGGGCATGCTGATGAAGTTCGGATGATCGGAGCCCAATGAACCCAGGCCCATCAACGTGCAGACCGTCGGCGCGTCAACCAATTCCACCAGTTCACGCAACTCTTCACTCGCGTTCGACAGCACGATACCGCCACCGGCGTAGATCATCGGCCGTTCGGCTTCCAGCATCATCTGCGCCGCGCGCCGGATCTGGCCCGTGTGGCCTTCCGTGTAGACCTTATAACCAGGCAAATGGATCGAAGTCACCGGCGTGTAGTGGGCGTTGCCCTGGAACACATCCTTAGTGATGTCCACCAGCACCGGACCCGGACGGCCGCTGGCCGCAATGTAGAACGCTTCGTGAATCACCTGCGGCAACTCATTCACGTTCTTAACAAGGTAATTATGCTTCGTCGCCGACCGCGTGATGCCGAACGTGTCGGCTTCCTGGAACGCGTCGCTGCCGATCAACTTCGCCGTCACCTGGCCGGTCAGTGCGACGACAGGGATCGAATCCATCATCGCGTCCACAAGTCCCGTTACCAGGTTCGTGGCGCCGGGGCCGGACGTCGCACAGCAGACGCCGACTTTCCCCGTCGACCGCGAATACCCTTGCGCCGCAAACGCCGCATTCTGTTCGTGCCGAACCAGAATGTGCCGGATCGGGTTATCGTACATTGCGTCGTACAGCGGCAGGGTTACGCCACCGGGATAGCCGAAGATTGTGTCCACGCCCTCGCGAGCCAGACATTCGAGCAGGATTTTTGCGCCACTCATCAGTTGAGACATGTTTTCACTCCCTGTTTCGCCTACCGATCATGCTTCCCAAACGCTAAAAAAGGCCACCGGCTGGGTTGGATCCCCGCCGGTGGCCTCGATTTCGAATCGTCAGGTGCCACTCAGGCGGGGTCCGTTACGGTGACCCCGATAATGGCTACTACTACGATGGGAATAATGCCGGTGACTACGAGCCGGCGCACGCCTCCGCGACCGTTGGCCAGCGAGAGGTTTTGGGTGCGTTCACAGCTCACCTTTTGAGGTTAAGTCAAAAGCGAACTAAATGCAACTCTTCGCTGCCATTAAATCGATTTATGCCCCGATTAGAGCCGTCGGCCCTTTCTCAGGTTCTTCCAGAACGGTACCGGATAGCCAATCAGGCAGAATTGATCGAGCGCGAAGAGCACGATCGACTCCAAATTCTGCTTCTTCGCGATTCTCGCCTCCTTCTCCCAAGTCGTCGTTGAATCGCCCGGTCCAAC
>JBIKOG010000479.1:0-5043 GCA_044358225.1 Bryobacteraceae bacterium
TCAAGCGCCGAAAATGGGATCTGATGCTCTTCGGCCCCGGCCACTACGGCACGCGGCAATCCCCCGAACAGGACCCCTTCAACGCCCGCGCCCTCGCCGCCGGCGTCGAAGACACGCTCAAAGCCTTCCCCCAAGCCGACGGCGTCATCATCGACGGCGCCGGCGAACACCACTACGAACTCGCCTTCCACCACGGCGGCGAACTCTTCGAAATCCGCGATCACCACCGCGCCATCTATACCCATCTCAACTTCGACATCCCGCGCATGGAGCGCGGCATGAACCACCTCAAAGCCCGTTTCCACTCCCTCACCCCCTCCCTGGTCCGCTTCCACCAGCACGGCGGCATGCTAGGCGGCCTGTCGCTCTTCGACGTGAACGAAGACGCCCTCTACTGGCTCCGCATGCGCCAACAAGCCACCCTCGCCAACATGGCCGCCATCCGCGAACAGTGGAACGCCCTCCCCGGCAAACCCAAACTCGGAACCATCCCTCGCTCCGCGGCCTTCTCCGTCCTCACCACCCAGGACTACCAAAAGACCCACCACTTCTTCGACCTCATCTTCCCCAAGCACTACTACTGGCACCGCGGTTTCGACGGCATGTACGGCACCATCGCCCGCTGGGTCGCCACGCTCAAAGAGTGGAACCCATCGCTCACGGAAACCGACTGTTTCGCCGTAGTGAAACTCCTGTTCGGCATAAACCTCCCCGGCGTCACAAAACTCGCGGACCTCGAAAACGGCTTCCCCGACGAGTTCTTCGACCAAGTGGTTTTCAACGAAACCAAGCGCGCCCTGGACGCCACCGGCGACCCCAACAAAGTCATCGCCTGGGTCTCCACCGGCCGCAACCCTCACGCCGGCGACCCCATGCCAGCCCACGATCTCAAGCGTCTGCTAAACGCCTCCCACCGCGCCGGTCTGAAGCGGTTCATCTACCACCCCGATCTGAACCTGGGAGCGGCGGAATGGAAGGTAATCTCCAGCCTCTGCGGCAAGGAGTGGAAGGAGGATCCCACCGGCTACTGGCCCCCGGACACCCCGAAACCTGGCACCTGGAACGGCGGCCGCAAGCCCCCGCAAAAATAATTGCAAGCTCGCTGATACGATTTCCCCCACCGTTGCGTTCGCCTAAATGTCCGGCAAAACAAATCCGAACCGGCATCCAGGAGAACACAACATGACCACCCAGAACATCCTCACCGTAAAGACCGCTCTCAAAGCCGGTGCCTACGCCCGCAACCACAGCCAGACGGCCCTCGCGCTGAAGACGAACCTCAAGGGCGGCGCTGCCCTCGCTAACCACAACCAGTCCGCCCTCACCATCAAGACCAACCTCAATGCCGGCAAATTGTCGTGCAACCACAATCAATCCGCTCTGACGCTGAAGACCAACCTCAAGGCCGGTGCCTACTACCTCAACCACAACCAGACTGCCCTCACCCTCAAGACGAACCTCAAGGCCGGCAAAAATGCCTACAACCACAATCAGTCCGCCCTCACCATCAAGTCGAACCTCAAAGCCGGCCGCCTCTCGACCAACCACAACCAGTCCGCCCTCGCGCTGAAGACGAACCTCAAGGTTGGCAAAAGCATCATCAACCACAACCAGTCCGCCCTCACCGTAAAGACCGCCCTCAAAGCCGGTGCCTTCGCCCGCAACCATAACCAGTCCGCTCTGACGCTGAAGACCAACCTCAAGGCCGGCAGATATGGCTACAACCACAACCAGACTGCCCTCACCATCAAGTCGAACCTCAAAGCCGGCAAACAGTCCATCAACCACAACCAATCCGCCCTGACGCTGAAGACCAACCTCAAAGCCGGGGCCTTCAACCGCAACCACAACCAGTCCGCCCTGACCTTGAAGACCAACTGCAAGGCTGGCAAGAAGTCCTACAACCACAACCAGTCCGCCCTCACCATCAAGTCGAACCTCAAAGCCGGCAGACAGTCCATCAACCACAACCAATCCGCCCTCACGTTGAAGACGAACCTCAAGGCCGGCAAACTCATCCTCAACCACAACCAATCCCCCCGCTAACCCGCCATCCCCCCCACAGAAAGCCCCCGGCGCCTTTGCCCGCTTCCCAAAGAATCCCCACAGACCCCCGCCAACGCCTCCCTCCCATCGATCTGCGTTAGCATAAACCCATGGCCTCGTCTCTCGCGAAAAAGTCGGCTTCCCGCGCCAACGGCCCCAAAATTGCCGAAGCGCTCAAGCGAATCGAAGCCCTTCCCGCCAGCGGCCAGGACGCGATTGCCGGTCTCATCCTGGAAACCCTCGATGACCAGCCCTCCCAGCCTCTCCTCCGCTTCCGCGCCCTCATCGAGCAAAAATACATCGCCGGCCTCTCCCCCGCCGAAACCGAAGAACTCAGCGCCCTCGAAGCCAACTTCGCCCGCGAGGAAGCCCCCTTCTACGAAGCCATCCTGAAACGCGCGGCCGCTCCCCCGCGCCCTCGTGCCCGCCGGAAAACGCAGTAGTCCGTGGCCCAGTTCCTCCGTCGCAACCCAGCCCCGCCGCTCAAACGCAAGGACTACCGCCTCTTCCGCCTCGCCGTCCGCGAGGACTTCCACGAAACCTGTGCCTACTGCCTCTTGAGCGAACGTTGGGCCGCCGGCGTCGAAAACTTCGAACTCGACCACTTCCGCCCCCGCGCCGTCTTCCCCCAACTCCTGTTGAACTACTACAACCTCTACTGGTCCTGCCACGTCTGCAACCGCATCAAACGCGCCCTCTGGCCCTCTCCGGCCCTGCAGCAACGCGGCATCGGCTTCGTCGATCTCTGTGTCGACAACTTCGACGACCATTTCCTCGAAGACCCCTCCGGCCGCTGGCTCCCCCGAACCCCCTCCGCCGAATACACCATCGACGTCCTCCGCCTCAACCGCCCCCACCTGGTCACCCTCCGCGCCTTCCTCCGCCTCCACCCGTCCTAAAACAATCGCCGGCCGGAAAGGCCAATCGCCCCGGTAACCCAATCAAACAAAAAAAGGGCCCGGTCAATCGACCGGGCCCTTTCCCCACAACTACCCTAGTTGTCGCAGCCTTCATCCAACCCCGGCTTGCCCATAATGCACGGCAACTTCACCGGCGGCTGTTCCTTGAACACCGCCCGCACCTCCAGCGCGTCCACGTCCACGTGCCCAGGCACCCCCGGCGCCGTCAGGAACTGAACTTCGAAGTTAAAGGATGGCACATACGGCACCGTCAGCGTCACTTCCTGCCACACATTGTCCGCCAGAGGTGTCCGCGTCGCACTCGCAAGAATCGGTCCATTCGGCAAAGACGTCGCCGGCATTCCTTCCGTCCCCCGCGCCTGCACCCACGCCGTTGCCGACCCCGCCACGCGGACACGCGCCTTCACCTCATAGTGCGTGATCCCTCCATTCCCCGCGTCAATCCGCTTCCACAACCGCGGCAGATTATTACCCTTCGAAAACAACCGCGCAAACCCCGTTCCCTGGAACGCTTCCGTGTCGCGCAGTCGCACAGTCAATTTGGCGCCCCCCGTCACATCGTAGTGCCACCCGTTCATGCCGTGTTCAAACCCATGGTTGTACCCCGCCGCGTTGCCGATGCTCCGGAAGTCGAACGCGCCGCCGGCAAAGAAGATGTCCGCTTCGTTGATCCACTTTCCGTTTTCGCCAAACCGGATATGGAACTGCCGCGCCCCGTTCACCGTCTTCACTTCGTCCACTACATCGTAGTGAACATCGCTCCAATATCCGATAATCATTGGCTTCCCGTAAATCGTCACCATGTCGCGCACCAGTGATCCCGCCAGCCCGGAACTCACGATCGAGTTGTACGCCATCACCCAGTCGGTGTAGTGGCCCAGCTTGAACCGCGCGTAGTCCACACCCTCCGTCATATTCCAAGGAGCCGTCGCCCCCAGGTCGCCGAACGATTCAAACGTCCCCAGCCATTCGCGCAGGTCGTTCATGTACATCGCTTTGTTGACGTCCGGATAGTTTTCCTGGCTCGGATCTCCAATCAACAGCTGCGGCGTCACGTTGATGTCGTGCCAGTTGAACAAGGTCAAAAACGACTGGCCACCGCAGCCGCTCGCGTAGCCCTTATCGGTGTTCAGCGGATCGTTCGGTTGCAACTGGTCCCATCGCCGCCAGCCCAGCATCGCCAACGTCGCCGACTCGTCTTTATTCTGCGTCGCTCCGTCAGTGGTCGCCCCGTCTTTCTTGTCATCGAACGGGTTCGGGTCCATCAGGCTCTGCACCTTCCCGAACAGGTCCAGCGGCGTCGCCGGCTGTGGCGGGTTCTCAAACCAGCGCGTGTAGTTCGCAACGTAGTCCTGGAAGGCCACTTCCTCCGTAGCCCAAGCCCGAACCTGCCACTTGTCCATCGGCTTCGGAATGAACTTATCCCCGTCCCGTGTTCCGCCCAACACATTCTCCGGCGGCAGCGGCATGCCCGTCAGATTGTCGATCATCAACTTCGGAAACTGGCCATCGCCGAACATCCGTTGTCCTTGCGCATTCACCGCCGCCAGGTAATGCGGGCCGAATCGGGAAATCCGTACCGCCCGGCTGCCCGCCATGCGCAGCACGTTGCTCGTCAACGGCGCGCCCTTCGGGCTGTACTCCGCCAGATAGCCATCGGCGCGGAAAATCGCGTAGCCGCTCTCCGCCGCCGCGGGCGTCGTAATGCGGCCTTCCCAGAACGCTACCCGCGTCGTGGCCGGAGCGTAGAGCGGATACCAGGACGAAAAGGAAGCATTGGGCAGCTCCTTCATCGCCCGAAGAAAGCCCCGTCCGGCCACCTGCACGGCGGCCGGCGGAGCCGGAATCTCTTGCGCGAACGCGGATGCCACGGCAAAAGTGGCAATCAAATATATGCGGTACATAAGTATAATTTCCTAAGTGTTTTTGAAAGAGGCGCCAGATAACCGGCTCCTCTCCCTCTGGCGCACACCGCCCCCCAAAGTTCTCACACCCGCCGAAAACCCGGTCGCGGTAGGGACGAATCTCACGACCCGCCCCCCGCACAGATCCGTACGAGCGGCACTACCGCATACGG
>JBIKOG010000191.1:0-14791 GCA_044358225.1 Bryobacteraceae bacterium
CTCCAACCTGGGAATTGGTAACAATTTCGGCAATTTCGACCGCAACCGGCTGGACGATGACAAAGGCGCCTTCAAGCTGGACCATCAGTTCCGCACCAGCGTGCAGAGCTTTTTCCGCTACGCACAGCGCGGGCAGAGCATCCAGGCGCCAGGCCTGATTCCGGGCGCCGCGGGGGGCAACAACCTGGGCTTCCTGGAGACTTACAACCAGGCCGGCACAGCCGGCGTGACGTGGACCAAATCGGCGACGGAAGTCGTCGACGTGCGGTTCTCGGTTTCGCGACTCGGCATGGACCGGACGCCGGCGCTGGTCGGCGGCCCATCGATGCGTGAGCTATTCGGCATCACAGGCCTGCCGGAAGGGGATAAAGTTCGTGGCGGACTGACGCCGCAGGACATCGTTGGCTTTCCGCGGTACGGCCGACAGTCGACGAATCCGCAGTCGCAGTTCCCAACGACGGTGAACGCACGGGGCACCTATTCCAAACTGGCTGGGGCACACAGCTTGAAGGCCGGCTACGAGTGGCTGGGCCTCTACATCCTGGTGGACGACACGAACCCGCTGTACGGCATCGATGCATTCGGCGGCGCGTACTCGCGGCCGGCGGCGGCGAATGTGCCGACGGGCGCGAACAACTCCTGGTACCACCTGGCGGACTTCTTCGCCGGGGCACGGAGTTCCTACCAGTTGGCCACGCAGGTCCAGGCGCAGGTCCGGCAGCGCGGCAACTTCTTCTTCGTCCAGGACGACTGGAAGATCAACCGCAAACTCACGCTGAACGCCGGGCTCCGCTACGATCTGATGACCCCGGTTTTCGACGCCAACAATAAGCTGTCGAACTTCGACCCGGCGACGAACAAGATCGTCCAGGCAAGCGATAGCGATCGCAGCCTGCAGCGCTCGCGCTACAACACCTTCGCACCTCGCATCGGTGCGGCGTATCAACTGGACACGAAGACGGTCCTCCGCGGCGGCTACGGGCTGGGTTGGAACTTCTGGAACCGCATGGCTTCCGCGGAGTTGATGAACACGAACGCGCCTTACGTCACGAGGTTTTCGACCACCAACAGCCCGGCGAACCTCGGCAACCTGTGCACGGGCGACAACTGGTCCAACTGCTTCCGCACGCGCGAAGCGGGCTACCCGGGCGTGCTGCCCAGCAACGTCATCCTGCACATCGATCGCGATACCCCGTGGGGCTATGTGCAGAACTGGCACTTCACGTTGCAACGGACGCTGTTCAAAGACACACTCATCGACGCGGCGTACGTGGGCAACAAGGGCTCCCGGCTGCCGATTTTGGGCGACCTGAACCAGGCGCGGCCGATCACCGCCGACGAACTCTCGCGCGGCCTGACGACGCTGGGCACGCTCCTTTCCCGGCGCCCCTATCAAGGCTTCAACAACATCACCGCGGTGCTGCCGACGGGCTTCTCCAACTACCACGCCATGCAGTTGAAGTTCGAACACCGCGGGCGCGACCTGACGATGCTGAGCAGCTTCACCTGGGCCAAGGCAATCGACAACGTGGGCCAGGTGCTCGACACGCCGAACGGCGGCAGCCCCAACCCGCAGGACATCCGCAATCCACTGAACGACAAAGGGCTTTCGAGCTTCGATCAGCGGCTGAACTCCACCACCTCGTTCGTCTACCAGATGCCGTTCGGGCAGGGTCGCCGGTTCGGCAAGAACATGCCGGGCGCGGTGGACGCGGTGCTGGGCGGATGGGAAGCGTCGGCCATCATCAGCCTGCTGAGCGGGCAACCGCTGAACCTCCGGTATCCGGACGCCTCGGGCATCCTATCCGACGGGCAGGCCGACTTCCTGGGTAACGTCGCCTTGCGACCGAACTACGTGGGCGGTGAGATCCGAAACAACGTCAGCACGGACCGCCATCTGGCGTATTTCAACCGGTCCGCGCTGGCCACGCCGGCCGTCACCTCGCCCTTCGGTTCGCTGGGGCGGAACGTGGTGACCGGGTTCCCGCTGCGGCAGACCAACCTGGTACTGGCAAAGCACTTCAAGCTGCCGGTGATCAACGAGGGCGCGCGGCTCAGCTTCCGCGGGGAGTTCTACAATCTGCTCAACCAGACGAACTTCCTGGCTCCGGATGTCACGGTGACCAACGCCAACTTCGGCCGCGTGAGTTCGACGTTCGATCCGCGGTTTGTGCAGTTGGCGCTGAAGCTGAGCTTTTAAGCGAGGCGGCTACCTGACGTGGGCGTCGGGCAGAAAGTAGAAGACGACGCCCAGAATGGCATAGACGGCGAGCAATTGGATGCCTTCCATCCAGTTGCACTCGCCGTCGTTTGCTGTTTGGGCGCAGATGAGAACGCTGAGCGTCACGGCCAGAACTTCGGCCGGTGTGAAGACCAGATTCATCGGCGAAGGCGCCAGGAAGTAGCTCATCAGCACCAGCACCGGGGCAACGAAAAGCGCGATCTGAATGCTGGAGCCGATGGCGATGCCTAACGCCAGATCCATACGGTTCTTCCGGGCCACGAGGATGGCCGTGGAGTGCTCCGCCGCGTTGCCGATGATGGCGACGACGATGACGCCGACAAAGATACTGGTCATGCCAAAGGCATGGGCGGCGTGCTCCACGGAGCCGACCAGAATCTCGCTGACCCAGGCGATGAGCGCGGTGGCGCCGGCGAGGACGGCCATTGATTTGCCGACGCTCCAGGGCTGCGCTTCCCCGCCGTGCGCTTCCCCGCCCTCGGAGCCGAACAGCGCCTTGTGGGTAATGAGCGTGAAGACCAGGCTGGCGGCGTAAACAAGCAGCAGAATGATGGAGATCTCCATGCTGATGTCGCCTTCGTGAGCGGCGGCGGCGGGCCCGGCCAGGTAGTGGTAGGCCGCGGGCATAATGAGCGAGACGGCGGCCAGCAGCAGCATGGTCGCCTGATTCTGCGCGGCCATGCGATTGAAGGTCTGCGTCTTGTAACGCAGTCCGCCGGCGAACATGGACAAACCGGCGACCAGCAGCACGTTACCAATGATGGAACCGGTGAGCGACGCCTTGACGACGTCATAGAGCCCGCTGCGCATGGCGGCGATGGCGATGATCAACTCGGCGGCGTTGCCGAAGGTGGCGTTCAGCAGGCCGCCAACAGCTTCGCCCGTATGGCAGGCGAGATGTTCCGTACCTTTGCCGAGCCAACCGGCGAGCGGGAGAATCGCCAGACAGGCGCAGAGGAAGATCTGCGTGTGGGCGTCGGGCATGCCGTAGTGGAGCCCGACGGTGATCGGGACGAATATGAGGAGCCAGTCGAGGGAGGGCTTAAGCATAGGTTAATAGGAGTTGGAAGTTTTTTTGCGGCGGACGGGCGAAGTCTTTTTCCGGCCGGGAACGATCGGGGACGATGCGGCGCCCCAGCGGCCCAGACGGTAGGTTCGTTCGTACCCGGCATCCAGATTGGCGATTGTCACCTGGAGTTCGCCGCCAGTGCCGCACCGGTAGCGTTCTCCAATGCGCTGGTTTTGCCAGGTATGAAAAACGGGGATTTTGTCGAGGCCTTCGGCGCCAGCCAGGGCCGGGTCGAAGGGAAAGTGGATTTCATCCCAGACGGTGATATCGCCATCGGGCTGGCCATCGGGGGCCAGGTGGCTGCACTCCAGATAACGAAAGTGGCCGATGTTGTGGACGGCGCTATACTCGCGGGTTTCCAGCAGCGGGGCGTCCCCGGCGTTGGGCAGCGTGGCGCCCTTGGCAAAGAGGGGATCAAAACGCATGTAGGCGCCGCCATCGGCTTCGCGCCAGACGCCGAAGTAGCGGGTGAACTGGTCGCGGAGAACGTAGTCGGCATTTCGATCGGCATGAATGGCCAGGCCGATGGCGGTGGCGGCGTGGGTGTAGGGAGAGCGTTGGACCTTGGACTTGAACCGCTCGCGGAGCAGGCGGCTGACGAGCGGGAGTTCGCTGCCGCCGCCGGTGATGTAGATGGCTTCGACACTGGCGGCGCGAGTGCAGAGGTCCTCGACGGCGTGGAGGGTTTCGGCGATGAGCGGTTCGCAGAGGGCGTAGAAATCGGCAACGGGGACGTGGACCTGCGGCCAGTCGGGGCGGACCAGATCGAGATCGATGGTGAGGCGGCGCGAGTTGGGGTGAAGCGATTCCTTCTTTCGGCGGGCCTCCTCCTCCAGGCGGAACCACTCGGCCTGGGTGAGTTCGTCAGAGGCGACGCCGGCGGTGAGCAGAGCCTGTTCGGCCAGCAGATGATCAAAATCGTCGCCGCCCAGTGCCGGGAGCCCTTCGCTGGCGATGATCGAGTGGAAGCGATCGTCGAGCGTAACCAGCGAGGCGTCGAACGTGCCGCCGCCGAGATCGTAGACGAGAACCGACTCCTTCTTCGTCGCCTTCTCCCGATGGCTGTGGCCATACTCGACCGAGGCGGCGGAGGGTTCGTTCAGCAGTCCGATGACGTCGAAACCTGCGGCGCGAAAGGCTTCGACGGTCAGAAAGCGCTGGTTGGAATTGGCCCCGGCGGGGACGGCGAGCATGACTTCCAACGTCTCTCCGGGGGGCGCGTCCAGGTTCGATTGTTCGCGAAGCGCGGCCAGCAGGGCGGCGGCGAGTTCCCGGAGAATCGTCGACAGCGGGGCGGTGACGCCGCCGATTTCGACAGGGGTTTCCGGGCCGGAGGTCGAGAGAAACCGCTTCAGGCTGCGGACCACCGTGGCATCGGGACTGGACTGCGCGGCCCAGGCGGACCACCCGAATTGGCGCGTGCCATCGGAGACGGCGACCAGCGGAGGGTACCAATCGCAGACGCCGCCATCGCCGGTTTCAAAGGCCACTACGGGGTAATTGCCGCGATCCGCCGCGGCTACCACGATTCGGGTTGTGCCGAAATCGATTCCGAGCCTCATTCCGATAGGATAGCGAGAATTAAGAGTGCCTCTGGGACGGACGGTTCGATTCCCAGTGACCAGGGGTCCATCAGTACGTTACAATTCCAATCGACCCTCACGCGTTCACGCGCAAATACATGGATCTGGACCAACTCCACACGTTCCTTGAAATCGTCCGCCTGAAGAGCTTTTCTAAGGCGGCGCAGACCTGTTTCCGCACGCAACCGGCGATTTCGGCCCAGGTGCGGCAGTTGGAACAGGAGTTGAACACGACGCTGTTCGAACGGCTTGGCACACGCATCTCGTTGACGATGGCCGGCAAAATCTTCGCCGAATACGCCGAACAGATATTAAATTTACGTAGGCAAGCGCAGGACTCGATCAACGAATTGGAGAAGGTGCCGCGGGGAGAATTGGTGATTGCCGCCAATGAAGCCACCTGCATTTACGTACTGCCGGAGGTCTTCTCCCGCTATAAGGAAATGTTCCCGAACGTCCAATTACAGGTGGACCGGTCATTCGGGGCGCGCGTGGTGGAAGCGGTGATCGACAATCTGGCTGATTTTGGCATATGCCAGTTGCCCATCCAGGAAAAGAAGTTGCAGGTGGTGTTGATCCACACCGATGAGATCAAGTGCATTGTGCCGCCGACGCACCCGCTGGCCGGGGCAAAGACGATCGCCTGCGAAGATATTGTTTCCTATCCGATGTTGTTGCCGCGCGCTGGAACAACGCGGGCGCGTTTGAACGCCTGGCTGGAGCCGATCGAAGACAGCTTGAATATCTCCATGGAATTGGACTCCACGGAGATGATGAAGCGATTTGTCGGGGCCGGATTGGGAATTGCGTTCCTGGCGGCGTCCAATTGTGCCGATGAGGTAAGGGAAGGCAAGCTGCGGGCGATTCCCCTGGCGCCGGAGCCCTTGGACCGGCGATTGGGGTTGATTTACCGCAAGGATAAGGCATTATCTAAGGCGGCGTTGGGCTTCATTCAAGTTATCCTGGATCAGGCAGGGGTCGGAACCCCGGCCACCAGTAACCCCGCGGAAACCGCGCGCGCCATTCTGTAGAAGGTGTTGTTTGGAAATTCAGACGTTTCGTACATCCACGATCCTCGTTGCTACGGATGGGAAGGCGCGCTTGTACAAATCGCACTCCGAAATGACGCCGGAGTTGCGGCGGGATTTGCAGCGCACGTTGAACTCGCCCATGGCCGCTACCATTCTGATCGCCGACCAGCGCGGCCGCGATGAGATATTGAAACTGCTGCGCGGGGAGCCTTCGGCGCTACGCAGTTCGCAGGGCACGATCCGGCGGCGTTTGCGGACAGACCCGGCGCCGGTGGTGCGCGCCGTGTTGCCCCGGTGGCTGCGCAGCCGCTGGACCCGCGCGCTGATTGCATTTCTGCTGCCTGCCGCGGTGGGAGCTGGATTTTACGCGCTATTGACCGCCACCCGCTAGGATTCCTCATTTTCTCGCTTCCCCCTCCGATATGAGGAGAGTGGAGAGCAGATGTTTCTATCGCTAAAAAAGCACCTGGACGGATCCCCCCAGGAAACAACGAACGCGCTGCTGCAGTTGTGCCATTTGCTGCTGCGGTCTATGCGGCTCCATGTGATTCGGGGAGAAGAGTCGGAAGTGTTGCGTTTCCAAGGTGCCGTCCTCCAGTTGGAAGAGCGCATTGGATCGGGCACCGACCCTTCCCAGATCCTGATGGCGGCAGGCGAGGCCTCGCGGACATTCGAGGATTACTGCCACCACACCAACCGGTATCTGCACGTCCAAAGCAGCGAATTGACCACCATGATCGGCATGCTGACATCGACGGTGGCAAGTATATCGACGACCAGCCAGACGGCGGTCGAACAGTTGAGCCGGGTCGAAAAGAGAATCGAAGGCGCAAGCAGCGCCACCGACCTGCCGCTGCTGAAGGCCGAATTGGCCGACTGCCTGGCCATGGTCCGCGAAGAGGCGTTCCGCCAGCGGGAGCAGGCAGCCAGCACAATCCACACCCTCCAGCGCAGTGTCTCGGACTCTCAACACCGAATCGCGGAAGTCTCAACGGCCGGAACCCCCAAGCCGCGGGAACCCCTCATGCGGGACCCGCTTACCGACCTGCCGGCCCGCGCCGACGCCGAAGACGCGCTTTTCCAGGCTCGCACCCGGAAGAACATGTACGCGGCCGTGCTGCCGGTGGACCGGTTGACGCTCGTCAACAATCGGTTCGGGAGTCAGTCCACCGATCAGGTCGTCCGCTTCCTGGCCAATCATATTCACCAACATCTCCAGCCCAAGGATCAGTTGTTCCGATGGAGCGCCAACGCGTTCCTGGCCATCGTGGAACGCGCGCAGCCACAGGATACGGTACGGGCGGATCTGTCCAAATTTGCCTCGGCCAAACTGGAGCTGACGCTGAAACACCATGGGCGGGAGATCCTATTGCCCGTCAGTTCGACGTGGGTACTGCTGCCGGCAAACGAGGGTAGGACGCACGACGCGATGGTGGCAAAAATCGAAGGCTTTCTGAAGAGTGAAATGCACGTCAAGGATTCGTTCTAGCGCCCGATAAGAAGTAGCGAGGGAGTGCTCGATGGCAGACAAAGAAAAACGAACGCGGCCCCGCATTGCGGTGGATGCAGCGGCGACGCTGCAGGTACTCGGCACATCACAGGCCACCAATGGCGCTCCCATTCCCGTGCGCGTCAGCGATGCCAGCGAACGCGGGATGCGCCTGCAATCCGGCACGCAGATCGATGCCGGACAGGCCATTCGCCTGGACATCGGCGAATCCATGTTCCTGGGAGAGGTCTGCTACTGCGCCCCAGCGCCCGCCGGAGCCTCGGCGCCATATAACATCGGGATTGTGACCGAACAATGCCTGACCGGACTCTCCGGACTGCGGCACTTGATCACCGCTCTCGATCCGGAGAAATCGCCCAAACTGGAGAGGGTTTGAGCGTCATGTTATTCTTCCACTGAATGTCAAAAAACGTCGTAGTGTTTGGCGCCGCGGGCCAACTCGGTGTGGAGCTCGTTCGTGTGTTAAACGAACGGGGATACGCCGTCCACCCGTTCAATCGCGCCTCGGTTGATATCACCAATCTCCCTCTGCTCGAACAGACTTTGGCGCCCCTGGATCCGAAAGCCGTAATCAACGCCGCCGCCTACAACCAGGTGGATGTGGCCGAACAGGAACCGCAGGCGGCCTACAACGCCAATGCGCTGGGCGTTCGCAATCTGGCCGTTGCCTGCCGCCAGATGGACGCGCTGTTGGTTCATTTCTCCACCGACTATGTCTTTGATGGCCAGCTCGGCCGCCCGTACGTCGAAGAGGATCGCCCCCGTCCACTGGGAGCGTATGGGGTCTCCAAGCTGGCCGGCGAGCTGTACGCGCAAGCCTATTTGGATAATCCGCTGATCCTCCGCACCTCTGGTGTCTTCGGCCCCGGAGGACTGCGTACCGCCAGGGGAAACTTTGTCGAATTGATGCTGCGTCTAGCGCAGTCCGGCCAGCCCATCCGCGTGGTGGAAGACCACTTCGCCTCCCCCACCTATGCACCGGCATTGGCAGAGCGCACCGTCGATTTGATGGAAACATCACACCGCGGCATCTTCCACGCCGGCGGCGGTGAGCCTGCCTCGTGGTTCGATTTCGCGCGCAAAATATTCAATGCCGCGGGCGTCGCCCCGGAACTGCGGCCCACCAATGAGCGGGAGTACCGCACGGCTGCTCGGCGCCCCAAGTTCTCCGCCCTGGAAAACGCGCGTTTCGCAGCTTGCGGTATTAAGCCAATGCCCACTTTGGATGACGCGCTGGCGGCCTACATGGTGGAACGCGCCCGTTTCGTCTAACTAGCCCTTGCCCGCATAGTACCCTTTGCGCGCCTGCACCTTCAATGTCTTGTCGTTGGGGCGGATCTCGATCTTCCGGAACGAGCCGTCCCGCGACTCATTCGTCGGCGAATATGCCATCGCGTACTGGCTCCGCATCTCTTCCTGAATCTGCTTGAAGATGTCCTCCAGCGTATTATTCCGGCCCACGTGGAACAGCCGGCCGCCGGTCTCCTCCGACATCTTCTTCAAGTCCCCGTCGCTGGCGCCGCCAAAGGACATCCCCCGGCCGTAATACGCCCGCTGGTCCACATAGTAAATGCTGTAGATAATCGTGTCGGCCTTATGCGCCATCTCGATCGCTTCTTTCAGCTTGTAAGTGGAACCCTGGTCCATCCCATCGGTTATCAACACGATCGCCTTCCGCCCCACCTCGTTCTTCAGCTTTTCATTCGCCGCCAGATAGACGGCGTCATAGAGCAACGTCCCCCGCGGCGGCCGTGAACTCGGCACCGGCCCCGGATGCAAACCGCCCACCCCGGCCGACAACCGCAGCCCTTCCAACCCGCGCTTAAGCAGTTTCGCCGAACTGGTCGAGTCCTGCAACAGCTCACAATCGGCGCCAAAACTGATCAGGAAAGCCATATCCTTGGCCTTCAGAACCTGATCGAAAAACTGCCCTGCGGCATATTTCTCCTGCGGAATCAGAGTCTCCTGGCTCCCGCTGACATCCACCAGCAATCCAATCGTCAGCGGCAGATTCGTTTCCCGCGTGAAGTACTTCGTCGTCTGCGCCTTGCCATCTTCGTAGATGGTGAAGTTGTCTTTGGTCAGCGTGGAAATGAGGGCATTATTCTTGTTCCGCACCGTGAACATCAGGTTGACCAGATCGACGTCCACCTTGATCGTCGGCAGGTCGTCCTGCGGGTCCGGCTGCGCCTTCGGTTTTTGGGCGTAAACGGCAAGCCCGCCGCCGCACAGGATGGAAAATACTCGTCTGCGATTCACTATCCTCATAGATGGCCCCTCGATTCATCACGTTCCATGAGAAAAGCAATTTCCCATTTGAAAAACGCCGACCCGGTTATGGCGCGCATCATCGGCGCCGTGGGCCCTTACAAGATCGTATACCGGGAACCGGACTTTACGACACTGGCGCGTTCCATTGTCTACCAGCAGGTAAGCGGTGCGGCGGCGGCCACGATGCTGACGCGGCTGACGGCCGCGGCCGGGCGCGGCGGGAAACTCTCCCCAAAGAAGATTCTCGAACTTGGTGTGGACGGAATGCGGCCGTGCGGCATCTCCCGCCAAAAAGCCAGCTATCTGATGAACCTCAGCGAACACACCCGCTCCCGGGCCATCGAGTTCGCTAAGCTCCCCACGCTCTCTGACGAAGAAGTCATCGCTCGCTTAACCCAGGTAAAAGGCATCGGCGTGTGGACCGTGCAGATGTTCCTGATGTTCGCCCTGCAACGGCACGACGTGTTGCCCACCGGGGACCTCGGGGTACGGAACGCCATCTGGAAAGCGTACGAACTGGAGGCGCCGCCGGCGCCGAAGGAGATGGAGACGATCGCCCAGCCGTGGCGGCCCTTTGCCACGGTGGCTAGCTGGTATCTGTGGCGCAGCCTGGACGGCGCGGCCGAAATCTAGCCCCCGTTGCGAACGACCAACTCCGCCAACAACGCCTGCCGCACACCACCGAGAACGGCGGTGAACCCATACACACCCTGAATCCTGTGATGCGGATTCGCCAGATACGAACCCTCCACGATACGCCCGCCCCGAACGCGAAACCAGCCGATAATGTCTTCGTCAGGGACCGGGTCGACGTCCTCCGGCACGCGCGAATCGATGTAGACGACGCGGCCTTCGCCGCTGGCGGCGGCGGCCTGCTGCAGGTCCGGATCAAGCGGCGCCACCCGCCCCACGACCTCATGCAGGAACTCGCGGAAGACGGCATTCACCTGCAGCGAATCGTCGTCAGCGAGAACGCCCACAACCGCCTGCGGCGGCAGACCGCCGAGCTGCGCCATTTCGTCATCGGAAAGATAGGTCACAATCCGTTGCCGCCCGCCGCCGCGCTCGATCGAAAGAACTCTCATTAGGCAATCGTAACTTGATATGCTCAGGTCGAGATGCGTCGACTGGCACTGTCCGTAGCCCTTACCCTTCCCCTTTTCGCGGCGCCCGCCAAAGAGCATACCTTCGCGCAGGCCCAGAGCTTCCTGAAAAGCTATTGCGTCTCCTGCCATCAGGGCGCAAAGCCCTCGGCCGGCTTCAATGCAGCCAAGCTGAATACGCTCCAAACCATGATGGAAGATCCCCGCAAGTGGAGCCGTATGCTCACGCGGGTGCGCGACAACGAAATGCCCCCGAAGGGCGCGCCCGCGCCGTCGCTCGACAAGCGCGAAGCCTTCGTCAGCTACGTCGAAGACACCATGAAATCGGCCGCCTGCGCCGATGGCATCTCGCCCCGGCCCGCGCTGCTCCGCCGCCTTAACCGCACCGAGTACACGGCCACCATGCGCGATCTGTTGAACATCCACATCAACGCAGGTCGCGGACTGCCCGCCGATGGCGCCGGTGGCGAAGGCTTCGACAACGCCGCCGAGACGCTCTTCCTCTCCCCGATGCACGCCGAAAAGTACCTGGAGGCGGCCCGCGAGGCGCTCGCCTACGGTGCCAAAGATCCCAAGTCGCGCGCCCGTTTTCTGATCGCCGAACCGAACGACAAGACCACCGCCGATCAGGCCGCCCGCAAGGTACTGGAAGCGTTCCTCCCCCGGGCGTTCCGGCGCCCGGCGCGGCCCGATGAACTGGAGCGCTACTTCACCCTGTTCGCCAACGCCTACAAGAAAAACCAGAGTTATGAGGTGTCCATTCTCCACGCGCTGCAGGGCGTCCTCATCTCGCCGCATTTCCTGTTCCGCGTGGAAGAGCCCAACCCGGGCGCCGCGCCGCGCCTGCTGGACGGATTCGCACTCGCCAGCCGCCTTTCCTACTTCCTGTGGGGAACGATGCCGGATGAAGACCTCACCAAAGTCGCCGCCGCCGGCAAATTGAACGACGAAAAGATCCTGGCCGAGCAGACGATCCGCCTCTTGAAAGACCCGCGCACGCGCGACTTTGCCGAACAGTTCGTCGAACAGTGGCTGAACACGCGCGAGCTGGGCCGCGACATCAAGCCCGACCCGAAACTCTTCCCCGCCTACTACGACGCCGAAATTCAATCCGGCATCCGGTACGAACCCATTCTGTTCTTCCAGGAACTCCTCACCGCCAACCTTTCGCTGCTCAATCTGGTCGATTCCAAGTTCACCATCATGAGCAACAAGCTGGCCAAACACTACGGCATCAAACCGGCCAAGCCGCTCCGCCAACAGCCTGTTGTGGTGGAACTCCCCGAGGGCTCGCACCGCGGCGGCGTGTTGGGAATGGCCGCGGTATTGGCCGTGTCGTCCTACCCCAACCGCACCAGCCCGGTGCTGCGTGGCAAGTGGATTCTGGACGCCATGCTCGGCACCCCGGCGCCGCCCCCTCCGGCTGGCGTGCCGCCGTTGGAAGATAAGGTGGGTACCGCGCCCCAGACGCTGCGAGAGAGGCTGGAACGGCACCGGCTGAACCCGGCCTGCGGCGTCTGTCATAACCGCATCGACCCGCTGGGCTTTGGCCTGGAAAACTACGATGTGCTGGGCCTCTGGCGCACCGAGGACGGCGGCAAAGCAATCGACTCGAAAGGCGTCCTGCCCGACGGCGCCACCTTCGACGGCCCCGACGAAATGAAGAAGATCCTCATGGAGAAGAAGGATCTGTTGGTGCGAAACTTGACCGTAAAACTGCTGGGGTACTCCCTCGGCCGCGGGTTGACACTGGAAGACCACTGCTCGGTGGACCGCATTGTCGACGCGGTGAAGAAAGAAAACTACAGCGCGCACACGCTTATACTGGAAATTGTGCGTAGCGTGCCGTTCCGCTACCAGGTGGGAACCGCCCCGAACATTCCCGCCGTCCCGCCCGTTGCCAAAGCCGAATAAGGAGAACTATGGGTCGTTACTCGCTCAATCGCCGGACACTGCTGCGCGGAGCAGGCGCCGCAATCGGACTGCCGTGGCTGGAAGCAATGGCCGCACCGGCCGGCGGTTCCAAACCGCCCGTGCGCATGGCCGCGCTCTACATGCCCAACGGCGTGCATCCGGACATGTGGACCCCGGAAGGCGATAAGCGCGATTTCAAACTCTCCCCCACGCTCTCGCCACTCGGCGATCTGCAGGATCAACTGCTGGTCCTCACGAACCTCTGGAACCCGGGCAGCGTCGGCGGCGACGGCCACTACGTTAAGATGTCCGGCTGGCTCACTTGCACGACCGTCACCAAGACGCTTGGCGTCGATGTCAGTTGCAACGGCGTCTCCATGGACCAGTTGGCGGTGCAGAAGACCGGACGCCAGACGCCGATCGCCTCCATGGAACTGGGCATCGCCCCGGTCACCACCGGCGTCGACAAGAACGTCGGCTATACCCGCGTCTACGGCTCGCACATCTCCTGGGCCAGCCCCACCTCCCCTCTCGCCCGCGAATTGAATCCCCAACTGGCGTTTGAACGGCTGTTCCGCGCCGTCAACGGCCAGGCCGACGGCGCCAAAGAAGAGGTGCTCCTGCTCGACCGCGTCCTTACCGACGCCAAGGAACTGCGCCAGAAACTGGGCGGCGCCGATCGCCAGCGGCTCGACGAATACCTCTCCGTCGTGCGCTCCCTCGAAGATCGCCTGGAGCGTGCCGCCAGTCCGGAGCAGTCCAAGTGGAAGCCGCGCGTCGCGCTCGACCCGGCCGCCAAGCCCACCGGCAATCCCAAAGACTACGCCGAACACGTCCGGCTGATGTTCGACATCATCGCCCTCGGCTTCCAAACCGATTCCACCCGCGTGGCCACATTCCTGTTCGGCAACGAAGTCAGCAACCAGAACTTCGCCTTTGTCGACGGCGTCACCGGAGCGCACCACTCCCTCTCCCACCACGAGAATAAGCCGGATAACATGCGCCAGTACCAGCTCATCAACAAGTGGCACATCGAGCAGTACGGCTACCTGTTGCGGAAGCTCCGCGACATGAAGGAAGGCGATTCGAACGTACTCGATAACTCGATGATCCTTCTCGGCGCCGGCTTCCGCGACGGCAACAAACACGATCCGCACAACCTCCCCGTCATCCTGGCCGGTAAAGCGGGCGGTCGCCTCGCCAGCGGCCAGCATCTGAGCTACGAAAAGGACACCCTGCTTTCGAATCTCTACGTGTCGATGCTCGATGCCTTTGGCGCGCCCGTGGAGCGGTTCGCCGATTCCACCGGGCGGCTCCCCGGAGTGTTAGCGTCAAGCTGAGAAGTTGCTCTGCTGTTTAGCTATTGGTGGTGAAGAATTCTGCCGATACGCCCCTGTCGAATGGTGTTTTCCCGGAAACAACTGGTTTGGGCGGGACTTCTTGGCGGCCTGGCATTGGCGGCCGGAATCTCCCACTCGCTGTGGTGGGCCACCTCCAAACCGGAATCAAATCCCGTCTATCGAGTGGGCTATGGCACGTTCCCGCCCTACTTCATCATGCCCAAAGGCGGCCGACCGACGGGCTTTTCTGTTGAGGTGGTGCGCGAAGCGGCCCGGCGATTGGGCACGCCGATCGAATGGCGGCGCTACTCCGAGACGACAGATAAGGCTCTGCTGACCGGGGAGATCGACCTCTTCCCGATGTTGGCCGTCGTTCCTGATCGCATCGGGAAACTGGACCTCAGCGAACCCTGGTGGGAGAACACGCTCGTCGTCGTCTCCAAGACTACGGCGCCCATTCGAACAGTCCCCGATACCGCCGGCAAACGAATCTCCCTGATCCACGCCAGTTTTGGCCTGCAGCGAATGAAGCAGTTGTTCCCCGCGGCGATTCCAATCACCGAACGGGAGTACGAGGCGGTGATGGGCAATGTCTGTGCCGCTAACCCGGATTTCTCACAAACCAGCAATCAGTGGTAGGAACTGCCGGTAGATCGAGTCAGCCGACACTGAATTTCCGTTTTTCGAAAAAACGACTCTCGATTTGGCGAAGGCGCTCCTGTCCGGAG
>JBIKOG010000108.1:0-24993 GCA_044358225.1 Bryobacteraceae bacterium
AGAACGTAGTACGTTGACGCTTCGTGTCCTATTGGGGGGCGGAATCCATATAATGGACGAGTACATATGTCGTACCGAATACTCACTCTACTCACACTCCTAGTTTCGATACCGTCCTTTTCGGCGTCGGAACGGCATCGCAGCGCCGTGTATTTTGGCGGTTCGGCGGCCGACGTGGCCAACGCCGTAGCGGTGGATGGCGAAGGAAACGCCTATGTGGCGGGTTCAATGACCCGCGAGGCGGGAAAGAAGTCCGCATTCGTCAGTAAGACGAAAGCTGACGGAACGGAAGTTCTGTGGACGGCCTATTTGGATGGGGCGTCGGCGGAATCGATCGCGGTGGATTCGCGCGGGTCGGTTTGGGCCGGCGGCGCGGGTTTCCTGGCGAAACTGAACGGCGAAGACGGGCGCGTGGAGCGGAGCCTGGAAGTGGCTGGCGTGCGCGCGATCGCGGTTGACCAGGGCGGCGCGGTGTATGCGGCCGGCGACGGATTTGTGACGAAGTACGCGGGATTTGAGGTCGTGTATACGGCCAAAGTCGCCGGGATGGTGCAGGGGCTGGCAGTTGACCGCAACGGCGCGGCGTATGTGGCGTTCGGCAACTCGGTGGGCCGGTTGACGGCCGACGGCGGGATGTTCGACTACACGCTGGACCTGGGCTTCGCGGCGAACGCGGTGGCGATTGACGGGATGGGCTCGGCGTATGTGACCGGCACGAATGCGATGGTGGCGAAGGTTTCGCCGGCCGGCGACCGGTTGGTGTATGCGGTGTCGCTGGGCGGCGTGTTGGAGCAGGAAGGCCGCTCGATTGCGCTGGACGGGATGGGTAACCTGTACGTGGCCGGTTGGACGAGTTCTTCGGACTTCGCCCGGGCACGGGGTTGGCACGGCGACCGGGACGGGTTCCTGGTGAAGTTGAACGGCGCCGGGGAAGTGGTGGAGACGGAATTTGCCGGTACGGCGGCGCGCGACGCGATGAACGGCGTGGCTGTGACGGCGGCTGGCGACGTTTATCTGGCCGGCTGGACGGAAGCGGCCGGGTTGGGCGTGGGTCCGCTGGCGCAGTTGCAGGGCGGGACGGACGCGGTGTTGGTGAAGTTCGCGGCGAACGGGACGAACCGGGCGATTACGGGAACGACGACGACGCTGGCGACGAACCCGGCGGGCGCGGCTGGCTTCGGCCAGCCGGTGGTTCTGACGGCGACGGTTTCGCCGGCTGGCGCGACGGGGAAGGTGACCTTCTACGACGGCGCGATGGTGATTGGCACTGCGACGATGAGCGGGACGACGGCGACTTTGACGACAACGCAGTTGGCCGCTGGCTCGCGCAGCCTGCGCGCTTACTACGTGGGCGATGTGAACTTCAGCGCCAGTGTTTCGGCGAACGTGACGGTGGTGGTGAATGTGACGCCGGCGCTCGGATTTTCGACTGGGGGCGGGGCGGGCGTTTTGATTAGCGGCCAGCCGGTTTCGGTTTCGACGGGCGATTTCAATGGTGACGGCCGCCTGGACGTTGCGTTGGCTAACGTGTCTGATAACAATGTCACTGTGCTGCTGGGTAATGGCGCCGGCGGATTTTCAACGGCGAGCGGGAGCCCGATTGCGGTGGGCGTGAACCCGTTCTCCATCGGGGTCGGCGACTTTAATGGCGATGGCAAGGCGGATATGGCTGTGGCCAATTTTGGGAACGATTTGATATCGATTCTGCTGGGGAACGGCAATGGGACGTTTACGGCGGGGACATCGGTGGCGATGTTCGGCTCGCCGGTAACGATTAAGGTAGCCGATGTGAACCTGGACGGATTTGCGGATCTGGTGACGGCGAACTTTAACGGGACGACGGTGGGCGTGCTGTTGGGCAATGGGGCCGGCGGCTTCACCCCCGGCAGCGGGAACCAGACCTCGATTGGTGGCGTGGCCGGTTCGATTGCCGTAGGCGACTTTAACAAAGACGGGAAGCCAGACGTGGCGGTAACCAACTACTCGCTGAGTACGCTGGTCATCTTATTGGGCAACGGGACGGGCGGCTTTACATCGACTGGTGCCACGCATGTTACGGGCTCGACGCCATCCGGCCTTGAGGCTGCAGATTTTAACGGCGACGGCAATTTGGATATTGTCACGGCGAATTTTGCGGATACGACGTTGTCGCTGTTTCTGGGCAACGGGACGGGTGGTTTTTCCGTCGCGCCGGGCAGTCCGTTGACGGTTGGGCTGTCACCGCGCGCGGTGGTTGCGTTTGACTATGACGGAGACGGGAAGATGGACCTGGCGTCGGCGAACGCCGGAGCGAACTCCGTTTCGATCTTCAAGGGAAATGGGGCCGGCGGATTCACGGCGATCAGCGGCAGTCCGGTTAATGTTGGGACGATTCCGATGTGGATCACGGCGGCGGACTTTAACGGGGACGGACGGGTGGATCTGGCGGTTTCGAACCGATTTGGCGGTTTGCAGACGGTTCCTGGCATTGGCGCGGTTCCGATTGTTGCCGGGATGACGCCGGCGAGCCCGGCGACGGCGACGCAGACGCTGACGCTGACGCTTCGCGATGCGGATGGATACCAGAATTTCGCGCGTGTGTATTTCCTGATCAACCCGTCGGCGACGATTCCGCAGAACACCTGCCACGGCTTCTACGACCGGGCTGAGAACAACTTCTACCTGTACAACGATGCGCTGACGGTGCTGCAGGGACCGCTGGCGGCTGGTTCGGCCGGCACGCTGCAGAATAGCCAGTGCATTCTGTACGGAACAGGTTCGGGCGTTTCGGCCGAGGTCGGTACGGATACGACCCTGAACATGCGGATGACGATGCAGGGGCTGTATGCGACGACGACCGAGAAGGTGTACTTCTGGGCGTTGGACAAGCAGAACCTGGGTACGGGATGGGTGCAGACGGGATCGTGGGTGTTAGGCGCACCGGTTGGGAGCCAGGCTCCGACGGTAGTCTCCGGCACGCCGACGAATCCGACAACGTCTCCGCAGACGTTTACCTTCACGGTGCGGGATAACAACGGTTCGGCGAATCTGGACCGGGTGTACTTCCTGGTGAACACAACGGCGACGGTTCCGGTGAACAGCTGCCACGGGTTCTACGACCGGGCGACGAACGGGCTGTACCTGTACAACAACGACTATTCGGTGTTGCAGGGGCCGTTGACGCTGGGGACTTCGGGTACGTTGAGCAATAGCCAGTGTTCGGTGAACGGGCTGACCTCTTCGCTGGTTTCCGGTGCGGGCACCGACGTGGTGTTCAACCTGGGGATGAGCCTGCTGGGGAGCTATTCGACTTCGACGCAGAACATCTACATCTGGGTTGTGGACAAGGAAGCCAACGGGACGGGCTGGGTGCAGACCGGAACGTGGGGCAACGCGGGTGCGCCGGTGGCGCCGACGTTTGTCTCCGGCACGCCGGCGAATCCTTCGGGCTCGCCTCAGACCTTCGCGCTGGTTGCGCGTGATGGCAACGGCTTCTCCGACATTTCGCGGATGTACTTTGTGGTGAACACGTCGGCGACGGTGCCGGTGAACAGCTGCCACGGGTTCTACGACCGGGCGACGGGCGCGTTCTACCTTTACAACGATGCGCTGACGGTTCTGCAGGGTCCGTTGACGCCTGGTGTGGCCGGTACGCTGGCCAATGGGCAATGTTCGATTAACGGGGCGACGTCGTCGGTAACCGGATCGGGCACGGACCTGACGGTGACGATGACGATGAGCCTGTTGGGTTCCTATGGCGCCGGGCAGCAGAAGTTGTACACCTGGACGGTGGACAATGCCGGCACGGGGACCAACTGGGTGTTGGCGAGCACGTGGAACGGTTCGTCGGCGCCGGTGGCTCCGACGTTGCCAGTGGTTTCGCCGACCAGTTCGGCTGCGGCGACGCAGACGTTCTCGTTGACCGGACGTGACGCGAACGGGTTCAGCGACATCAACCGCTTCTACTTCCAGGTGCACACGGACGCGACGGTGCCGGCGAATACTTGCCACGGGTTCTACGACCGGGCGAGCAATTCGGTGTTCCTGTACAACGACGCGCTGACGGCGTTGACCTCCTTCACGGTGGGCACGTCGGGCTTTGTGCAGAACAGCCAGTGCCGGATTAACGGGGCGGCGACGACGGTGACCGGTTCGGGCACCGACGTGGTTCTGAACCTGAACATCACGCGTCAGGGAACGTACACGACTGGCGCCAAGAGCCTGCTGGTTTGGGTTATCGACAACGGTGGCCTGGGAACCGGTTGGCTGACGGCGGCGAACTGGTCGCTGTAGTTCGATTGGTTGGAACGCGCGACGGCCCTGGGGGAGACCCTGGGGCCGTTCGCTTTTTGGGGGTGGGCGGCGGGTGGAGTTACGGGGCGAGGCCGCTTGCTGACGCGCGGTACGCCAGGACTGGCCTGGTTGATCTGGTGAACGGAACGGAGTTTACCCTGCCTATCTGAATGTGCTGCCGTCCGGCAAGTCGATCGCCCGGGAGCGGGAGGAGTTGCGAAAGATGACCGATGTTCATCAGAGCCTCACTCCACTGCCGGAACTGGTTGCACGACCCAACCGGCAATCGGGAAGGCTGGGCGAACTCCTTCAGCTACGGCTATCCGCGCGGGGCTTGGAGGGAAATTGATTGGTTCGTTCGTGGCCGCCTGATTCGGCCCTTGGGGCGGCGCAGCCAAAAGGCCGCCCCTTTTTGAGGGGGCGGCCTTTGTGTGCTGCTGACGTCGGTTATTGGTTGATGGTGACGGTGGCTCGTCCGATGGTGATGGTGCCGGTGCGGCTTCTGTTGCCATTGCGTCTGGCGACCGTGTAGTTCAACGTGCCCGACCCAACGGCGGAGGCGCCGGAGGTGATGGTGATCCAGGAGGCGTTTGATCTGGCGGTCCAGGCGCAGCCGCTGGTGGCGGTGACGGCAATCGATCCGCTCCCACCCGCCGACGCCACGGTGATGACGGAGGGGGCGGCGGTAATGCTAGCCTGCTGGAAGTTGCCGGTGATGGCATAGGGCGTATTGACGGTGAGCTGGAGCGGGGTGCTGGGCGGAGCGGTGATCCCGGTCCAGCCGGTGAAGCAGGCGGAGGCCGCGGCCGTGGCGGAGACGCTCAGCGAAGAGCCGGCGTTGTAGAACGAATCGGCCGAGGCGGGGGACCGGGCCACGGTGCCGAGCGTCGCGTTCGAACTCACGGCGGAGACGGTGTACTGCGTCTGGAAGTTGGCGGTTAGCGTCAGGGGCGAAGTGGGCGTCGAGACCGAATGGGATTGGGCCCCGCCGTCGCTCCAGGTGCGGAACAGATAGCGGGTGGAGCCGCTGGTGGCGGTGGGAGCGCTGACGGTATGCGTGCTGCCCGCCAGCCATTGGAAGGTAGCCGGCGCGGTGACGGGGACGCCATCGACAACGAGCTGACGGCCGGCCGGATTGGAGGCGACCGTGACCGCCGTGGTGGTGGTGACGGGCGTGGTGGGGTACATGATGCGGACGCCGGCAATGTCTCCGGCCGAGAGGCCGTTACGCTGGCCGATGGCGATGCCGGCGGGGATCGTCTCGATGGTCATGAGCCCGTTTGAGGAGAAAGCGTAAGCGCCATAGTGCATGATGGAGCCGTAGTCGTAGGCACCGAGATCGTCACTGGCGGTGATGGCCTGATTAAAGTTGCCGATGGCGCTGGCGGTGATATTGTCGGTATTGATTCGGACGAACGTGTTCCGGTCCTCCCGCGTGTGCTCATGATAGAGCCCGATGGCGTGACCGATTTCATGGATGGCATTGCCGGTGCTGCAGTAGGCCCCAAAGGTGATGGCTTGGCCGGCGGCGTGGATGTTGCCAATGTAGGATGAACAGGTGCCCGGGCTGGTGGTATTCACGAACCGCACGTAGAACGCTTCGCCGTTCCGGGGCTGGAGCTTGATGGTGCCGCCGAGTTGGGTGTTCCAGTGGGCGATGGCGTCGGTGATGCGATTCTGGCTGGGGAGTGTGGGGTCGATTTCATACGGCACCACGCCACCGGGCCAGCGGTAGTAGGTGTTGGTGATTCCCTGGCTTTGGCGCTGGTTGCGCGCTTCCTTGGCGGAGACGGTTTCAATTTCACCGATGTTGCCGAGGACGATATCGCCTTCAAAGATGGCCTGGCCGTTGCGGACTTCGTAGGGCACGATGGCGCCACGGAACCGGGCGAAACCCTGGAGGCCCTCCAGTTCGGGGCGGCCGAGCGGCTCGGAGGCGGCGGGCGCGGCGGCGCGTTCGAGGCCGGCGACTGAGAGTTGACGGAGCCGGGTGAGCTGGAAAGGAAGGTCTCCGACGGATTCTCCGCCGAAGGTGACTTCGAGCAGCGCATCGGCACCGGGGACCGCGGCGGTCCAGAATGGATCGCCCTGCAAGGGGCCGGAGAAGGTATAGACGGCGGCGGCGGGTCCGGGTTCGCCGGTGGCGTCGATGGGGCGCAGGGCGAGTTGGGCGCCTACCGGAAGGCGAAGGTTCTCAAGGAAGAACTGCATCCCCTCGGCGCCGGGGCTCGACAGGCGCACGGCCAGGGTCCAAACGCCGTCGCGTTCGGTGGTCTTCATCTGATCCGGTTGTGGGGCAGGGAGGGCGAGAACGGCGCCATCGCCATCTTCGCCGAGTTTTTCAATCGGGGACAGGGCTCGCTCCTGCGCGCTGAGCGCGTGGGCGAACAGAATCGTAAATATGAGTGCAGGCAGGCGCACGATGGACTCCTCCGTTTGGGTCAGCCGCGTATTCATTCAATAGCGGCTATCGTTTGTTCGGAGGTTGCTTCCCCTTGCATGCTAGGGAAAACGGCGTAATTGTTGGGATTTTACGCCCTAGCTGACCTTGGCGTATTGGAGTTCGTAGAGGCGCCAGTAGATGCCGCCGAGGGCGATGAGCTCGGCGTGGGAGCCAGATTCGATGAGCTGCCCTTTGTGGAAGGCCATGATGCGGGTAGCCGATTGGATGGTGGAGAGGCGGTGGGCGATGACGATGGCGGTGCGGCCGGCGAGGAGTTCGCGCTGGGCGTCGCGGATGCGGATTTCGGTTTCGGTATCGACGCTGGAGGTGGCTTCGTCGAGGATGAGAACGCGGGGTTCGTGGACCAGGGCGCGGGCGAAGCTGATGAGTTGTTTCTGGCCGGTGGAGAAGTTGGCGCCGCGCTCGGCGACCGGTTCGGAGAGTCCGTTGGGGAGTTGATCGATGAAGGGCAGGAGATTGACGCGTTCGGCGGCTTTGCGGATTTGCGTTTCGGATAGGCCGGGGGTGCCGAGGGTGATGTTGGAACGGACGTCGCCGGTGAAGAGCCAGGGGTCCTGCAAGACGATGGCGAAGAGGGCGCGGAGATCTTCGGGGCGGAACTGGCGGATATCGATGCCGCCGAGTTTGATGGAGCCGCGCTGGATGTCGTAGAAGCGGAGGAGGAGATTTGTCAGGGTGGTTTTGCCGGCGCCGGTGTGACCGACGATGGCGACGGTTTCGCCGGGGCGGATGGTGAAGCTGATGTCGCGGAGGATCCAATCCTCGTCTTTGTAGGCGAACCAGACGTTTTCGAAAGTGATAGTGGTGTCCTGGGGGACCGCCTGAGGCGTTGCGGGGGGCTGAATGGCCGGTACGGTGTCCAGGAGCTGGAAAATGCGCTCACTGGCGGCGGAGGCGGCCTGGAGCACGTTGTATTTCTCGCTCAGGTCCTGGATGGGGCGGAAGAAGCGGATGGCGTATTGGAAGAACGCGACGACAGTGCCGAGGGAGGCGGTGCCGGCGGGGATGGAGACGCCGCCGTAGACGAGAAGGGCGGCGAGGGTGATCATGCCGAGGAACTCGACGATGGGGTAGAACCAGCCGTAGGCGTGGATGGAGTCCTTGTAGGCGTCGGTGTGTTCGCGGTTGATGACGGCGAAATCGGCGCGGGAGCGGGCTTCGCGGTTGAAGAGCTGGACGATGGCGATGCCGTTGATGTGTTCCTGGAGGAAGGAGTTGATGGCGGCAACGGCGGTGCGGATGCGGCGGTTGGAGCTGGCGACTTCGGTGCGGAAGCGCATGGTGGCGGCGAAGACGAGGGGGGTGGCGGCGAGGACGATGAGCGTCATGCCGGGGCTGAGGGAGAGAAGAATGGCGAGGAGCCAGAGGAGCATCAGCAGGTCGCCCAGGATGGCGACGAAGCCGGAGGAGAAGAGCTCGTTGAGCATGTCGACGTCGCTGGTGACGCGGGTGACGATGCGGCCGATGGGGTTGCGGTCGAAGTAGGCGATGTCGAGGCGGTGGAGGTGGGCCATGAGGTCGCGCCGGAGGTCGAACATGGCGTGTTGGGCGGTGCGGTTCATGAGGAGGGTCATGCCGAACTCGCTGGCCAGGGTGAGTAGAACGACGGTGAGGTAGGCGATGGTGAGGATTGTCAGGCCGTTGTAGGGATCGGCGGGGAGAGCGAAGGGGAGATTGGCGACGGGGGAGTGGGTGAAGTAGCGATCGACGGCGTAGCGGGTGAGGAGGGGGCCGAGGGAATCGAAGAGGCCGTGGAGGGTGACAAGGACGAGGGTGCCGGCGACGCTGGTTTTGTAGGGCTTGAGATAAACGGCGAGGCGCCGGAGCATTTGGCCGTCATAGAGTTTGCCTTTGGGTTCGTCGGCCTGCACTTATTCCAGTTTAAGGGCAGGGGCTATGGCGGTGGTGGAATCATTGAAAGTGGATGGTGGAGCCGGCCGAGGTGCGTTGGAAGCCGGAGCTGGTGAGGGCCATGGTGACGACGCGTTTGTAGCCGAACAGGACGTCGAGGCGGAACTCGGTGCCGTAGGAGACGGGGAACCAGACGTTTTCGGCGACGCGGTGGTAGGTGATGTTGAAGCCGGTTTGGCGGAGGTTGGTACCGAGCATGGTGCGGACGAGGAAGGGCATTTTGAAATCGAGATCTGTGGCGATTTGGACGGGTTGGTATTCCAGGGCGTCGATGAAGGCGTCTCCTTTCCATGGCTCACCGTCGGCACCTTTGCGGGGTTCGAAGGTGATGTGGTGGGTGAGGCGGCCCTTGTAGTCTTTGGTTTCGATGAGGGTGAAGTTGTAGGTGGGGAGGGCCTTGGCGGTGAGGGGGAAGAGGCTGGCGGGCATGCCGTCGCGGGAGTCCTTGTCGTTGATGAGATTGTCGGCGAGGGAGTTGACCAGAACGTCGTCGATGCCGCCTTGCGGGGGGCGAGTGTCGGTCCCCTGGTAGCGGCGAATCTGTTTCCCTTTGTGGATCTCCCCTTCGACGGCGATGAGCTTCTTTTCGGAGGTTTGGGGGCCCGGGGCCACGCGGTAGGTGCGGGATTCCTGTTGGGCCAATTTGCCGTCGGTGCGGCGGGCGGTGGAGCGGATGGTTTGTTCGTAGACGTACTGGCTGCGTTCGGCGGCGGCGCGTTCCATATTGGCGGCGACTTTGGCCATGATTTCGGCGGCGGTTTCGGCGGAGAGGGTGGAGACGGCCAGGAGGGCGAGGGCGCGCATGTTTGGAAAGACGAGTGGAGGGGCGGAATCGTTCCCTGGTTCGATGTTCTGATTTATTGGCCGGGGCTGGTACGCTGGTAGGAGATGGACGGAGTCATTGTCGTTGATAAGCCCAGTGCGTGGACTTCTCACGACGTAGTAGGGAAGATGCGGCGTATAGCCGCGACACGCCGGGTAGGACATTTGGGGACGCTGGACCCTTTGGCGACGGGCGTCTTGCCGCTGGTGCTGAACCGGGCGACGCGGCTTTCGCAGTTTATGATGAAGGCCGATAAGGTCTATGAGGCGACGGTGCGGTTTGGGTTTTCCACCAATACGTACGACTCCGAAGGGTATGCGACGTCGGAGGCGGTTTCCGTTGTTTTGGACGCTGCGGCGTTGGAGCGGGCGCTGGATGCGTTTCGCGGCGAGCTGATGCAGACGCCGCCGCCGGTTTCGGCGAAGAAGATTGACGGCGTACCGGCGTACAAGTTGGAACGGAAGAACAAGCCGGTGGAGCTGGCGGCGGTGCCGGTGACGGTGTTTTCGCTGGAGATGCTGGGGTGTGACGGTGCGGAGGCGAAGTTGCGGGTGCACTGTTCGTCGGGCACCTACGTGCGGAGCATTGCGCACGAGTTGGGGCTGGCATTGGGCTGCGGGGCGCATTTGTGCGCGCTGCGGCGGACGCGGGCCGGGGTGTTTACGATTGAGCAGGCGCGGACGTTGGACGAGCTGGCGGTGATGGCGGGGGAGGGGCGGTTCGACGAGGCGGTGGTGCCGGCGGTGGACCTGTTGCCGGACTTCCCGTTGGAGCGCGTGGACGTGGCGACGGTGGTTAGCATTCGGCAGGGGCGGGATTTCCGGGTGTCGCCGTTCCGGGTGCGGAACGGGGCTCCGTTTGTGCGGGCGGTGGATGAGGCGGGGGAGTTGGTGGCGATTGGGGAAATGGTGATTCCGAATTTGTATCACCCGATGTTGGTTCTGTAAATTTCCGGGAACATTTGGCGGGGTTGCAACGTAGGTGTTTGCGATGATGCGGATTTCCGTTGGCATACTGCTTTTGGTTATCGGTACAAGTGCCTGCTCCCATCGCGAGCGGCACGAGGTGAGGGACGAATTGCGCAAGGCGGGCCGGGAGGTTCGCGAGGCTGTGCGGGGCGCGGCGCACGATGTGCGCGAGGCCGCGCGCGAGGCGCGGGATGATGCGCGCAGGGCGAAACACGACATGCGCGACGACATGCGCGATGCCATGCGGGACATGCAACGAGATGCGCGGCGCACGGCGTACGAGGCCCGACGTGCCGCCGACGAGGCCCGACGCGAGGCCGACCGATTGCGCCGTGAGGCGGACCGGGCGATGCGTGAGGCCGAGCGCGAGTTCCGGGACTAGCTCCCTTTCTTCTTCGCTACCCAGCCATCCTTGTTCGATTGGCGGCCGCGGGCGATGGCGAGGGCGCCGGTGGGCACTTGATCTGTGATGACGGAGCCGGCGGCGATGTAGCTGCCATCTTCCAGTTCTACCGGGGCGACGAGCGTGGAGTTACTGCCGACGAAGACGCCCGCGCCGATGGTGGTGGGGTGCTTCAGCTTGCCATCGTAGTTACAGGTGATGGTGCCGGCGCCGATGTTGGTTTTGGCGCCGATGGAGGAGTCGCCGAGGTAGGCCAAGTGGTTGGCTTTGGCGCCATCGCCCATAACGGTCTTCTTGAGTTCGACGAAGTTGCCGATGTGGACGTTGGCGCCGACACGGTTGTGCATGCGTAGGCGGGCGAAGGGGCCGACGTGGGCGGCTTCGCCGATTTCGGTGTCGGCGATGACGCAGTAGGACTCGATTTGAACACCGTCGGCGATGGTGGAATTGGTGACGACGGAGCCGGCACCGATGCGGGCGTTGGCGCCGATGGTGGTGTTGCCGAGGATGCGCGTGTTGGGCTCGATGACGGTGTCGGCGGCGATGGTGACGTCGAGATCGATGGTGACGGTTTCGGGGCGTTCAATGGTGACGCCATCGAGCATAAGCTGGGTGGCTTTGCGGAGGCGGAAGAGGCGATCGACTTCGGCGAGTTCGACTTTGGTGTTGATGCCGAGGAGTTCGGAGGAGTCGGCCATGATCTGGCCGTCGACGCGGTGGCCGTGGGCGCGGAGGATTTCGACCATGTCGGTGAGGTAGAACTCGCCGGCGGGGTTGTTGGTGGTGATGGAATCGATGTGTTGCCAGAGGAGCGGGGCGTTGAAGCAGTAGATGCCGGAGTTGATTTCCTTGACGGCGCGCTGGGCGTCGGAGGCGGCTTTGAACTCGACGATGGCTTCGACGCCGCCATCGGCGCCGCGGATGATGCGGCCGTAGGCGGCGGGGTCATCGAGGACGGCGGTGAGGACGGTGGCGGCGGCGTTGTTGGCCGTGTGCTGCATGATGAGGCGGGCGAGGGTGGCTTCGGAGAGCAGGGGGACGTCGCCATAGAGAACGACGAGATGGCCATCGGCGGGGGCGGCTTCGCGGGCGCAGCGCAGGGCATGGCCGGTGCCGCGGGGGACGTCCTGCAGCGCGGTCTTGACGCCATAAGGGGTGACGGCGGCGGCGACTCGATCGGCCTGGTGGCCGACGACGGTGACGATGCGATCGGCCGGGGCGATGGTCAACGCTGTTCGCACGACATGTTCAACGAGGGGGAACCCGCCGGCGCTGTGTAGCACCTTGGTTGTATACGATTTCATGCGCGTGCCGAAGCCGGCCGCGAGAATGACAACGGAGAGAGAAGAAGACATGTTGGCTAAATCCTATGATTGCGCAGCGGCGCGGGCCATGAGTTGACGGCGGCGGCGGCCGAGGCGGGCGAGCTTGATGACGAGTTGGGCAGTGCGTTCGGGACTGTGGCGGATTTTGGGGCCGCGGTCGGCGATGTCGGATTCGAGGACGCGGAGGCCCATGGCGTGGAGTTTTTCCATGTCGACGGCGACGGGGAGCGCCTTCTGTTCGGCGTAGCGGCGGAGGGCGGCGTTGCTGATGGGCGCCTTATTGACGATGACGTAATCGAGCAGGCGGCGGGCGCTTTTCTGGGCGACGCCGCAGTGTTTGAGAATGGCGGCGACGTGGTCGGAGGCGGTGAAATTGACGGTTTCGCCGGGCTGGCCCATGAGGTTGGTGATGTAGCAGCGGACGCCCTGGGAGCGCATGATTTCGCGGGGGATGGAGCGGATGAGGAGATTGGGAATGACGCTGGTGAACAGCGAGCCGGGGCCGAGGGTGATGAGGTCGGCATCGCGAATGGCTTCGAGCGATTCGGGGAAAGGCTGGGGGGCGGCGGGGATGATGCGGATGGTGTCGATGGGCGCGCGGCTTTTGCTGATGGTGCTTTCGCCTTTGAGAATGCGGCCGTCGGTGAGTTGGGCTTCGAGGACGACGTTGGCGGCGGTGGAGGGGATGATGTCGCCGCGGGAGGCGAGAATTTCGGAGGCGAGGCGGACGGCGTGGGCGAAGTCGCCAGTGATGTCGGTGAGCGCGGTGAGGAAGAGATTGCCGAAGCTGTGGCCTTTGAGGCCGCGCCCTTCCTTGAAGCGATATTGGAACATCTGGCTGAGCAGAGCTTCGTCCTGGGAGAGGGCGACCATGCAGGCGCGAATGTCGCCGGGGGGGAGGACCGCAAAATCGCGGCGGAGGCGGCCGGAGCTGCCGCCGTCGTCGGTGACGGTGACGATGGCGGTGATGGCGACGGTGGGACGGACGGGGCCGGCCCAGACCTTGAGGCCCTGGAGGAGCGTCGACAGGCCCGTGCCGCCACCGATGGCGACGATGCGGAGAGGCCTGCGAAGGGCGTCGGATCCAGGCATTGAGGGCTTGGCGCTAGAAGACAATTTCGCGAATGGGTTGGTGGTGAAGCAGTTCGCGGAAATCGGGGTCGGTGCGCGCGGTGGAGCGATTGGCGGGTTGGATCTCGATGGCGCGTGAGAGGAAGCCCGCGGCGGCGGCGAGATCACCCTGCAAGCCCTTTACGAGGGCGAGCGTGTAGAGGATGTGATCGGCGCGCGGCGCCAGTTGCAACGCCCGGTTGAGATACTGTTCGGCGCCGGTAAGTTCCCGCCGGTTGGCGAGGGCGAGGCCGTAGGCGTAGTTATCCTCCGACGTCTTCAACTGCGGCGAATCTTTTTCCAGCCGCTGGCGACACATTCGCGCGTGCAACTGGGCCGCGTGCGCGATGGAAACGTCGGCACCCTTGCCGGCCTCATCAAAGAGCGGCAGCGCGGGTTGAAACTCCCGTTTGTGGAAGAGCTTCATGGCCTTCTCGAAGGAAGTCAGCTGGTTGTCGGGTGAGCCCGCTTTTGCCGGGTTGGACTTGGAAATGGGAGTCTCCTGATTACCTGTCGAGTTGTTCGTTTTCGACTTGGACATGGATCACCACTATAGATGATCTGGACGCACTTATGTTGCAGCTCAATTCTCTATTATCAAACAAAAGCGCGGGCTATAGGAGGAAGAAGAGACTTAGTCGCCGGACGCCGAGGCGGTCGAAGAGCCGGCGATCGAGAAAACTCTTCTCGAGCATGGCGAGTTCGGGAGCCGATAAACGGCTGCGATGAGGGCGTAATTCGCCCTCCAGGTCCTGGCGGGCGGCAAGGAGTTCGGCCTCTGTTTGCGCGGCGCGGGCCTGCGCCAGAATCTTTTCTTCGATGGCGCTCAAGTGCTGTTCCAGCTCTTCCAGGTTCTGGTGATGGGCGGCGAAATTGGCGACGATTTGGCGAACGGCTTCCGCTTGGGAGCTGTAGCCTTTTGCTTCCAGCTCCGTGATGCGGCTTTCGAGTTCGGCGCGCAGGGCGTCGTTGGGAAGTGATTCTTCGGCGGTTGGCGGGCCTTTGCGCTGGGGACGGTTGTTGAGGATTTCTTCAGCGGCTTTGGTGACGGCCTGGGCGCAATAGGAGAGCGAATTCACCTGTTGCGCGGTTTTCTTTTTGCGGGCGTTGTATTTTTCGAACGCATCATCGATGCCGCGCAGCACGGCCTCGAGCGGCACGCCGGTGTTCTTCCAGCCTTCGACGAGCGCCCAATCGAGCGGAGACATCAGGAACAGGCTGGTGCCGCGGGCGCGTTGGAAGTGTTCCTCGATTTCGGTGAAGTAATTGAAGTAAGTGCCAGCCCAGCTCTCGTCGCTCATGCCTTGTTCCGTTCCCAGATGAGGCGCAGGCCGGTGAGCGTGAGGTCCTCATCGACATGCTGGATGAGGCGTGAGCCTTCCTGAATCAACGTGGCGTTGCCGCCGGTGGCGATGAGTTTTGTCTCCGGTCCCATTTCGGCGACGAGGCGTTCGAGGATGCCGTCGATCATTCCGAGCGAGCCGTAGTAGAGGCCGCTTTGAATGCTGCCCATTGTGTTGGTGCCGATGAGTTTTTCGGGGGCGGTGAAATTGACCATCGGCAGCAGCGCGGTCTTTGAAAACAGGCCACTGATGGCCATGCCAATGCCGGCGCAGATGACGCCGCCGAGATACTCGCCTTGTTTGGAAATGACGTCGAAGGTGATAGCGGTGCCGAGGTCGACGACCACCGACGGGCCACCGTACAACTGCCAGGCGGCGACGCCGTTGACGACGCGATCGGCGCCGACTTCGCGGGGATTATCGTAGAGCACCTTTATGCCGAGATCGGTTTCGGCGGTGACGAAGAAGGCTTCGCGGTGGAAGTATTTGCGCACCATTTCGGCGAGCATGTTGTTGATGACCGGCACCACGCTCGAGATGATGATGCCGTGGACGCCGTGGAGGTCGAGGCCGGCGAGCGAGAAGATGTTGCGGAGCAGAATGCCCCACTCGTCGGCGGTCTGTTCGCGAATGGTGCGGAGGCGCCAGCGGCCGATGAGCTGCGCGTTTTGGAAGGCGCCGATGGTGATGTTGGTGTTGCCGACATCGAGAGCGAGGAGCATGAGTTAGTTCTCCGGCCGGACGCCGCCGGCCAAAATGGTGTGGCGCCGGCCGTCGTCGCCATCGAGCAGCAGATAGCCGTCGGGGGTCAACCCGGCGGTGGTGCCGACGAGCGGTTTGCCAGGGAGATCGACCTGCACGCGGCGACCGCGGGCGTAGCTGGATTGCGCAGTGAACAGCGCCAGCACGGGCTGCGCGCCATCGGTTTCAAGCAGGCTGACCATGCGGTCCACGCCGCCGGCGAGGGCGCAGAGCAGCTCTTCGCGCGCGTGCGGACGACCGGTGACGAGGCGCAGGCTGGTGGCGATGGCGGCCAGATCGGGGGGCAGGGAAGCGTGGTTAACGTTGATGCCGATGCCGGCGAGAACGCGGTCCCCATCGAGCTGCGTGAGGATGCCGGCGCACTTGCGCGGGCCGATGAGCAGATCGTTCGGCCAACGGAGATCGGCCTGCACGTTGCAGACCTGGGCGATGGATTCCTGCACGGCGAGACCGAGTGCGAGGGTGACCACCGGGAGCAGTTCCATGGACAGGCGCGGGGCGAGGACGATGGTGAAATAGAGCCCGCTGCCGGGTTCGGAGTGCCAGGCGTGGCCGTGGCGGCCTTGGCCGGCGGTCTGTTCATTGGCGATGACGATGGCGCCGGGGGTGCGGATGGCCGCGGCGGCGGTCATGGTGGAATCGAGCGTGTCGTGATAGTCGACACGGCGTCCGGGCAGCGCGGCGCGGACGCGGGCTACATCGAAATTCATGCCGTTTCTAAAGACACGCGGAAGTTGATATCGACTGCGACGGAGGAGTGGGTGAGCGCGCCGACGGAGATGTAGTCGGCGCCGGTGCTGGCGTATTCGCGGAGTTTTTCCAGGCGCATGCCGCCGGAGAGTTCCACTTTGGCGCGGCCGGCGATGAAGCCGATCCATTCGGAGGCTTCGTCGGGCGTGAGGTTATCGAGCAGCAGATGATCGGCGTTGAACGTCAACGCCTCTTCGAGTTCGCCGCGCGTGCGGACTTCGATTTCAATGGCGACGCCGGGCGGCACGCCGGCCGAGCGGACGCGCTCCAGCGCCTGGCGCACGCCGCCGGCGGCGGTGATGTGGTTGTTCTTGATGAGCACGGCGTCGAAGAGGCCGATGCGGTGGTTCGTCGCGCCGCCGCAGACGGTGGCCCATTTTTCGAGGCGGCGGAGGCCCGGGGTGGTCTTGCGGGTATCGAGGATTTTGCAGCCGGTGCCGGCGACGGCGTCGGCATGTTTGCGGGTCATCGTGGCGATGCCGCTGAGGCGTTGTTGGAAGTTCAGCGCGACGCGTTCGCCGGTAAGCAGCGTGCGCGCTTTGCCGCGAACGGTGGCCAGGACATCACCCGTGGCCGCCCGTTCGCCGCTGTGCATGTGGGTTCCCAGGAAGTCGACACCCCCCAGCTCCGCGAAGACCAGTTCGATCAGCTCGACGCCGCAAACGGTCATGGGCTGGCGCGCGATGAAGCGGCCGGTGGCCATGAGGTTGGCGTCGACGGTGGCGTTGGTGGTGATGTCGCCGGTGCCGATGTCTTCGGCGAGCGCGCGGCGAACCGCGTCCAATACTTCGGGGTGGTGAATGTCGAAATCCATTACATTTCTTCCAGGGCTAGTTTGCTCTTGTCCAACTGGGCCTTGTAGTCGGCCAGTTTGTCGCGCAACGTGGCCAGCACTTTTTCCGGTGCTTTCTTCAGGAAATCCTCATTGGACAACTGCTTTTCCGAGTTCGCGATCACCTGTTCGAGATTCGCGATTTCCTTCACCAGACGGTCGCGCTGCTTCTCCATCTGCGCCGCGGGGACGGCGAGAACGAGATCGAATTCGGGCGTCGAACGCTTGGCGCCGCGGGCGCGTTCGGCGGCGGGAGTTGCCACCTGCAACGTCACGTTGGCGAGCCGTTCGATGGACTCCTTCTGCACGTTGGTCAGTTCGGCCACCGCGCCTTCGCAATAGATATAGGCGTCCAACTGCTGCTTGGGATCGAGCTTGGCGTCGGCACGCAGGTTGCGCGCGGCGCTGATGATCTCCTGCAGCAGGGCGAACGACTTCTCTGCTTCGGCGTCGTGGACGGCTTCGTCGTACTGCGGGAACTGGGCCAGCGAAATGGACGCCGGGCGGCCCGGACGGCCGGCGCACAGGCGCTGCCAGAGCTCTTCGGTGATGAAGGGCATGGCCGGATGCAGCAGGCGCAGCGAGGTTTCAAAGACAGTAAGGATGTTGCGCCAATTGGCGTCCAGGCCCGAACCCTCTTTGAAACGGAGCTTCTTGATTTCGATGTACCAGTCGCAGAAATCGTCCCAGAAGAAGTGCCACAAAATGTTGGCGGCTTCGTGGAAACGGTAGGTGGAGATGGCCTTGTTGACCTCCCCCGCGCAGGTGTTGAGCGAGGAGAAGATCCAGCGGTCTTCGAGCGGCACGGTGCCATCGATGGCTTCGGGCAGGTAGGAAGTTTTTTCTTCCGGGGCCCAGGGTTCGGCGCCCGCGCGTTCCAGGTTCAGGAACAGGAAGCGGGCGGCGTTCCAGATCTTGTTGGCGAAGCCGCGCGCGGCCTGCATGCGATCTTCGCTGGCGATGATATCGGTGCCGGGAGGCGCGGCGAGCACGAGCGACATGCGCACGGCGTCGGTGCCGTACTTCTCGGTGACGGCCAAAGGGTCGATGACATTGCCCTTGGTTTTCGACATCTTCTGGCGTTCGGCGTCGCGCACCAGGCCGTGGATATAGACCTGACGGAACGGCACTTCACCGGTGCATTCCAGGCCCATCACGATCATGCGGGCGACCCAGAAGAAGATGATGTCGAAGCCGGTGATGAGCAGCGACGTGGGGTAGTATTTCTTGAAGTCTTCGGTTTCGTCCGGCCAGCCGAGCGTGGAGAACGGCCAGAGCCCGGAGCTGAACCAGGTGTCGAGCACGTCGGTGTCCTGGGCGATGTTGGCCGAGTGGCAATGCTGGCACTCGGTGGGTGTTTCGCGGCTGACGGTGACGCCGTTGCAATCGGTGCAGTGCCAGGCCGGGATGCGGTGGCCCCACCACAATTGGCGCGAGATGCACCAGTCGCGGATGTTGCGCATCCAGTGGAAATAGGTGTGCGCCCAGTTTTCGGGGATGAACTGAATGCGGCCGTCTTCAACGGCTTCGATGGCCGGTTTGGCGAGCGGCTCCATCTTCACGAACCACTGCTTGGAGACGAGCGGTTCGACGATGGTGCGGCAGCGCTGGCAGAGGCTGGCGGGCAAGTTGTGCGGCTTGGTGGCGGCGAGCAGGCCCTGGGCTTCGAGATCGGCCAGGACTTTTTTGCGCGCTTCGAAACGGTCCATGCCGGCATAGGCGCCGGCTTCGGCGGTCATCTTGGCGGTGTCGTCGATGACGCGGACGTGCGGCAGGTTGTGGCGCTTGCCGGCTTCGAAATCGTTGGGGTCGTGGGCGGGGGTGACCTTGACGACGCCGGTGCCGAATTCGGGGTCGGCCATGTCGTCGAGGATGATGGGGATCTCGCGGCCCACCAGCGGGAGGATGACGGTTTTGCCGTGGAGATCGAGGTAGCGTTCGTCGCGGGCGTTGATGGCGACCGCGGTGTCGCCGAGCATCGTCTCCGGACGGGTGGTTGCCACGGTGAGGAAGCGGCCGGGCTGATCCTTGACCGGGTATTGGATTTCCCAGAGGCTGCCGGCGGTGTCTTCGTGGTTGACCTCGAGATCGCTGAGCGCGGTGCGGCAGCGGGGGCACCAGTTCACCATGTACTCGCCGCGGTAGATGAGGCCCTTGTCGTAGAGGCGGACGAAGATTTCGCGGACGGCGCGGGAGAGGCCCGGGTCGAGCGTGAAGCGGTTGCGGGTCCAATCGACCGAGTCGCCGATTTTTCGCATCTGGCGTTCGATGTTGCCGCCGTACTGCGCCTTCCACTCCCACACTTTTTCTTCGAATTTCTCGCGGCCGAGGTCGAAGCGGGTGATGCCTTCCTTGGCCAGTTCGCGTTCCACCACCATCTGCGTGGCGATGCCGGCGTGATCGGTGCCGGGGATCCAGACGGTGTTATCGCCGATCATCCGATGGTATCGGGTGATCATGTCCATTTCGGTGTGGCCGATCATGTGGCCGATGTGGAGCGAGCCGGTTACGTTCGGCGGCGGGATGGCGAGCGAAAAGGGGCGGCCGGGTTTGGCGGGGTTCGCCTGGAAGATGCCGGAAGTCTCCCACCATTCGGCCCAATGGGGTTCAAAACGCTGCGGCTCGTAGATTTTTTCGAGTTCCATGTGAGGAATCTTCCAGTTTAGCAACCGGGAGGGGGCCCCGGCCTTCTAAACATTTCGTCACTGGAATGTAACGGGCTTTCAGGGGCGCAGGGCTTGGAACTTTTTCGTCAGGTCGAAGCCGACGGAGCGTTCCCAGGAGCCGTAGACGGGGTTCGGCATGACGAACCATTTGGTGCCCCACATGGGTTCGTAGAAGGCTTGCAATTTGGCGCGTTCGGCGACGTTGTCGGGCACGGCGGTGAAGTCGTTGAAGTCGTCGCCGATGAGGAGGAGAATGCGGTACTTCTGGGCGACGGCTTTGCGGCGATCGGTCTTGTTGCTGCCGGCGGTTTTGCAGTGGAGCCGGTCGGGGGAGTAGGGGATGTGGAGGTCTTTGAGGACCTTGGCGGTGGGGTCGTCGGGGTCGGCTGGGTTGCAGATGCGGTTGGAGATGTAGTGCGGGGCGACGCCCTTCAACTGGGCCTGGTGGAGGAACTGCACGGAGCCAGGGATGGCGAGCGCGCGGGCTTCCTTGACCCAGGCGGTGAATCCTTCTTCGGTGAAGGCTTTGCCATTGCGGATGAGGTTGACTTGCTGGGCGGTGTTATCGAGAACGGTTTCGTCCAGGTCGAGGATGATTGCTGGGGGGAGGCCGCGGAAATCGTTAGTTTGCTCGTAGGCCGCTGTCCAGTTCGGATCGGCCAGGGCCGCGGAAAGGGCGAGGCCCGCCGCGCGGTAAGCCTGCGTGGTGAGGGCGGCGTATTCGGCGGAGGTCTGCATCCAGAGGGTGCTGTTGAGGTTCTGATCCGGGTGCGGCGCGACGGGTTGCGCGAGGGCTGCGAAGGCGGCGAACGAGAGGAGAACGAAACGTTTCATACGCGGCAAGGATAGCAAAACAAAAGCGGGAGCCCAATGGGCCCCCGCTGGTTTCCAAGCGCTGGGATCCGGTTAGATCTTTTTGGCCGGCGCTTTCTTCTGTGTGGTGTTGAACATCTTTTCCATCTCGGTCATCGGGAGGGAGATGGTGAGCGTGGTGGTCCGGGCGTCGGTGGTTAGTTTCATTGCGTCGAGCGCGGTGGCGAGCGCCTTCACTTCCGGCTTGTCGCGGTTCATCTGGACCATGGTGGAGAGGAACCGGATGATGTCGGCGATGCTGGTGGCGTCCTTGTCGGTTTTGGAGACGGTCTCAGCGGTGAGGTCCATCGTGTCGCCACCGAAGTGAACGCCCATCGCGGCTTGTTCGATACCCTTGAACGCGTCGCCGCCCATCATGCCGGCGGCCGGTCCGGGAGCGCCGCCGGGGACGGCGTTGGACAATTCGGCGACCGGGATCGAGGTCACCATCCAGATGTCATTCGTGCGGCTCAACGACTGCACCTTGGCGTAGGTGCCGGCCGTCATGGCCGACCCGGCGCCCGCGCGACGTTTCAGGGCGGAGCGCACCACGTCTTTGCTGCCGGCGATGGCGAGCGAAGAGTCGATGAGGGCGAAGCCCATGTCTTCCTTCGAGTTCGCCTTCGTGTAGAAATCGATGCCGCCGAGATTTTCGGAGGTCGCCACGCCAGCCACTTTCAGGAAGCCGTTGATGCGGCTCTGGTCGAAAACGCCGCGGACGAGGATCAGCGGGGAGTTCTTGCTGTTGGCGTCCGGCGAGGCGAGGATCACTTCGCGCAGGTCTCGGCGCGGGTCGAAGCCCGTCATGGCGACGAATTTGGCGAAGTCGCTATCCTTGGACTCCATCTGCTCCAGCATCTTCTTGCCGAGGTAGGAGTTCCGGGCGCGTTCGACGTCCATCCCGGCCACCATGCGCGCCTCCGGCATCACCAGATTGAGAAGCGCCGAGTCGGCACTGAAAGCGGCCGAGGCGGAAAGTAAAAGGGAGAGCACTACGGGCTGTAAACGCATGTTCTATCAGAACTCCTTCGAATCTAAGAACGGCCCACGAGGGGAAAGTGTTCCAATGTTTACGCGTAATTTTCAGTCGCGGGGGATCGGGACCTGTTCGGTGATCTCGATTCCGTAGCCCTCTAAGCCCAATACCTTACGCGGATTGTTGGTGAGAAGCCGGATACGGTGGAGGCCGAGGTCGGCCAGGATCTGGGAGCCGATGCCGGCTTCGTGCATAACTTGCGTGCCGTCGGCGGTGGCGATTACTTGCGGTCCGCGGGTCCGGGGTTGGATGCGGGCCGAGCCGTCGGGCTGCGGGATGTACTGCACGCCGTCGGAGTTCTGGTGGAGATAGACGAGGACGCCGACGCCTTCGCGAGCGATGGCCGCCAGCGAGCGGTCCATCAATTCGGCGCCGTCATGATCAATCGAACCGAAGAGGTTGCCATACGCGCAGTGGGCGTGGACGCGGACCAGGACGTTCTTGGCTTTTGACAGGTCGCCGAGAATGAGGGCGGAGTGGATGAGCGGCTGGATGGGCGAGTAGTAGGTGATCAGTTGGAACTCGCCATGCTTCGTGCGGATCGTGCCTTCCCCTTTCCGGAGGAGGAGGCGTTCGTTCCGAAGGCGGTACTTGATCAATTGCGCCACGGAGATCATCTTGATCTCGTGCCGCGCGGCGAACTCCTGCAGTTCGGGGACGCGGGCCATGGTGCCGTCCTCGTTCATGATTTCGCAGATGACGCCGCCCGGTCCCAGGCCGGCGAGGCGGGCGAGGTCGACGGCGGCTTCCGTTTGTCCGGCGCGCACCAGCACGCCGCCTTCTTTGGCACGGAGCGGGAACATATGGCCCGGGCGAGCGAGGTCGGCCGGTTTGGCGTCGGGCCGCATGGCGATTTGGATGGTCAGGGATCGATCGGCGGCAGAGATCCCGGTGGTAACGCCAACGGCCGCGTCGACCGATTCCGTAAACGCCGTGCCGAAGCGGGATGTGTTGTTCGGCGACATGAGCGGCAAGTTCAGCTCATCGCATTTTTCGGCGCTCATGGCCAGACAGATCAACCCACGGCCATGGACCGCCATGAAGTTGATGATCTCAGGCGTGATCTTTTCCGCGGCAATGGTCAGATCGCCTTCGTTTTCACGATCTTCGTCGTCCACAACGACCAGCATCTTGCCGTCGCGGAAATCAGCGATTGCCTCCTCGACAGTGGAGAAAGGCGAAGCAGGGAAGGGCATTCGTATAACCCTATTCTCCCACAGTGCCGGCAGTCGTTAGTCGTGAGCGATCGGGGTGGGGAAGGTGTGCGAGATATGATCCTGCCACGTCAGGCTTTCCTCGTCGACCAGTGCCCACAACAAGCCCAGCCCGGCGGGCAGAACGCTGACGAATGCGCCCAGGATCCGCATGTGCATCTGCGTTTCACTGGTCCGGCGACCGTCGAAGTCCACCAACCGAAGCCCGGCGAACCGCATGCCCGGGGTCTCCGCGCGGAAGGCGAGGAAGGCGCTGTGGTAGATGAGGCCGATCAAAACCGTTGCAGCGGCCAGAACGGCGGCGCTGACCGGATCGGCCAGGGCCGATGCCAGATCATCGCAGCCCCAGTAGAGGAGACCGAGGAAGCTCATCACCATTAAAGCGATGAATCCCATGTCGTAGAGGGCCGCGAACATCCGGTGGGCCACTGAAGCAACTTCATGTTCACAGAAGATTCGCGCGTCCACCGAAGTCCCCAGTTTTCGCGCCTGTGGGGTAACCATAGGTACAAACTCCAACACGCCTTGTTGCGGGAGGTAGGATGCCGTAATCGGCCGGTGCTTCTTCTGCTGGGCGGTTGGTGCCGCCTTCTTGTTGTTCTGGTTCCGGGCGTCGTCCCCGGAGATGCCACCAATCGAAACAATCTTTCCGGCTTCCCGGAGAGCGAACAGGGACTGCTGGAGCGAGGTGACGTACCGCGGAATCCGCGGGCCGGAATCGACCTCGCTACTGGACTCGATGGACAACCCGGGGGCTTCTTCCATGACCGCCACCGCGGATTCGCGAGCAACCGGTTGCAGGGCTAACGCACCGTGGCTATGAAATGCCGACTCGACCTGACGGTCGCTCAACCGCGCCGCACATTTCGTGCAGCGGTGGTCGTCTTCGTTATTCCAATGTGCGCAGCGGGAGCAAATCATTATTGGTTGCCTCTATTTCGGAGTCCGTGCTAGCGTTGCAAGGGTTGAGCCACTCATCCAAAAGTTCAAGTCCGGGCAGGACGATACAGGACCATTGGCCTAGTCAGTACCCTCAAAGATACTTTAGCACTAGTCCTTTAGTTTTCAAGCACTTTTGTCTTAAGCATACGGTAATTCTTCGTACTACCCTAGGCAAGTTATCGGTCATTGCCTGCCTATACTTTATGGCATTAGGGGGGGGGCTGCGAGCTCAGATCATCCCTAGGCCGCATCCAACGGCACCACCACCGCCCGTCGCACAGGTAAAATCTGGCCGGCCGAAGGTGCGGCCGAACGCGCCTGCACCCGACGAAATCGTGACCTCGGCGGTTCTCCGGCAGGAGATGGAAGGTCCGGTTCGAAAGCTCCGCGTATCGGCACGGTTGGAAACGACCGAGATGTTGCTCACCGCAGATGAGATCGACTACAACGAGCAGACGGGCGACGCCGATGCCCGGGGGAATGTCACCTTTGAGAACTTCGACAATGGAGAAAAACTCTCTGCTGTCCGCATGGAGTACAACTTGAAGGAAGAGACGGGAACATTTTATGAAATAAAGGGTTCTGCGCCAGCCAAGGTGGATTATCGACCGGGCCTGTTGATGACCAATAACCCATTCGTGTTCCAGGGGCGCTGGGCGCAGAAGGTAAAGAATCGCTATATTCTCTATGACGGCTTCGTCACCAATTGCAAGATCCCCAAGCCTTGGTGGCGGCTCACCGGCCCGCGGTTCGATATCATCCCCGGAGAACGGGCGTTAGCCTACAAGTCTTTCTTTAAGGTTCGACGCGTACCTATTCTATATACACCGGTTTTCTACAAGTCGTTGGAGGAGGAGCCGAGGCGTAGCGGGTTCCTGACGCCGAACGCTGGCCGTAGCACCCGGCTGGGGTGGATGTATGGGCTTGGGTACTTCTGGGCGATCAACCGCAGCTACGATGCGATGTACCGGACGCGGGTGTTCACGCAGCGGGGAATGTCGCATGAAGTGGATTTTCGCGGGAAACCGAGGGCCGGCACGGAGTTTAACTTCACTCTCTATGGCGTCAATGATCGCGGCCGGCTGCAGGACGACGGAACCAGATTCAAAGAGGGCGGCTACCAATATCAGATCAGCGCGAAGTCGATTGTGGGCCGAGGCTGGACTGGGTTTGCGAACATAAACTATTTATCCTCATTCCTTTTCCGGCAAGCCTTCACGCAAAGCTTTAACGAGGCGATTTTCTCCGAGGTCAATTCGATCGGGTACCTATCGAAGTCCTGGTCGAACTATTCCTTCCCTGTGGTGATCGCGCGGCACC
>JBIKOG010000075.1:0-30836 GCA_044358225.1 Bryobacteraceae bacterium
ATGTCAGGGACAGGCAGTTGAGCAAGAAGATTCTGCCGGTTTGGTTCTCGATGGAGTCGAGCGCTGGGTTTTTCCGCCGGCAACAGCTATTGTTTGAGACGCGGTCGTTTACGCAGCGGCTAGATGCTGCACCACGTCTGTCAACTGCCATGGATTTCAAAGGTTTCCGGATATTACCTTCTATAACGCTTCATGGTACGGCGTATGGCGCCAGGCGGGATCAGGAGTCGTTCCAGGTCTTCGGCCAGAATCTGAATCGCTTCGCGTCAGACGTTAATGTTGATATTGTAACTCCATCATTGGAAAAGATTTACGATTCTCCGAAATGGCTGGGTGGTGGCAAGCTGAAGCACGTCATTGAAGGGCGCGCCGGGCTGCGACGGGTGGACGGCGTCAATCGATTCCGGGAGACGTTGCGTTTGGACGAGATCGACATCTTGAACAATACGACGGAAGGCGAAATTGCCATTATCAATCGGCTTTACGCCAAGCGAGGCAACCAGATTGACGAAATCCTCACTTGGCAGGTTTGGCAGCGCCGGTATTTTGACCCCACGTTTGGCGGTGCGGTGGTAACCGGTCAGAGAAACGTCTTCGCCTCTACGATTGGTTTGACGGGGTACGCCTTCTTCAATGGGCCCCGAAACTACTCTCCCGTGGTCTCCGCATTGCGAATGAAGCCGCTGCCGAGCACGGCCATCGAATGGCGAACCGACTACGATCCGCTTTTCCCTCGCGTGTCAAACTCCTCGGTGACCGCAGATTTTCGGGTTAAGAAGAAGTACAGTGGCGCGGTTGGGCACAACCAGGTCCGTGGCGGCGAGGGACAGTCTCCGAACGCTAACCAGCTGTTGGCCCGCGTCGGCTGGGGTGTCGAGGGCAAACCCGGCTGGCGCGCCGGCTTCAACGCGGTGTACGATTACCGAATCAACACTCTGCAATTCGCTACAACGGAGGTCAGTTATACCTCTGACTGCTGTGGTTTGTCGTTCCAGCATCGCCGTTTCAGCTTCGGTACCCGCAATGAGAACCAATTTCTGGTATCGTTCTCGGTGGCGAACATCGGCAGCTTCGGGACGCTTCGCAAGCAGGAACGGCTGTTCTAGTTCCAATCACCTTATAGGAGACGATCATGTTATCGCGTAGAACATTTGTAGGATTGATGGGTGCAGGCGCTCTGGTCGCCAAGGGGGCTGGCGGGAAGTTCCGGACCTACATCGGAACCTACTCGCGGGGCGACAGCAAGGGAATCTACAGCTTCGTGCTCGACACCGCGGCTGGCACGCTCACGCCGGAGGGCTTGGTTGCCGAAACCGAGAATCCATCGTTCCTGGCGATTCATCCCACCGGAAAGTACCTCTATGCCGTCAACGAGATCGATAAGTACAAGGGCCAGGCGAGCGGGTCGGTAACTGCTTTTAAAATCAACAGCTCCAGTGGTAAACTCGAACGTTTGAATGAAGTCGCGGCGGGCGGTACCACCACCTGCCACGTCAACATCTCCCGCAATGGGAAGTTCGCCGTCATCGCCAACTACGGCTCGGGCAGCTGTGCCGCCTTCGCGCTGGGCCCCGATGGGACGCTGGGGGAACGGACCGCATTCCACCAGCATGCCGGCACCAGCACGGACCCTGGCCGCCAGAAGGGTCCGCACGCGCACTCGGTCAATTTCGACACGCAGAACAAGCACGTCATCGTCGCCGATCTCGGGTTGGATCAGGTCAAGGTCTACAATTTCAACGCGGCCACCGGCGCGATGACTCCCAACGAGCCCGCCTTCACCAAAGTAAAGGCCGGTTCCGGTCCGCGCCACTTCTCCTTCCACCCGTCCGGCAAGTACGCCTACGTCATTAATGAGATGGCTTGCACGGTGACGGCCTTCAACTGGAACGCCGCCAAGGGAACCCTGACGGAGATCGACACCATCACCACGCTGCCCGGCCCGGTGGAAAAAGGTTTTTCCACGGCCGAGGTGGTCGCCCATCCGAATGGCAAGTTCGTTTACGGCTCCAATCGCGGACACAACACGATCGCCGTTTTCCAGGTGGACGCGGCCACGGGCAAGCTGAAAACGGTGGAACACAAATCGACGCAGGGCGCGGTTCCCCGCAACTTCTCGATCGATCCTACCGGGCAATTCCTAATCGCCGCCAATCAGAACACCGACACGATCGTCCTTTTCCGCATCAACCAAACCTCCGGCGCGCTGGAACAGGTGGGCGCCCCTGTCAAAGCGCCGGTGCCGGTCTGCGTTCGTTACCTGAAGATCGGTTAGCGGCCGAACCGCGGCGCGCGGAAGATCTCATTCGGAGAAATGGGGAGGGGAAGCAGGAAGTCCACAAAGCAGACTGCCATCTCCTCCCGGCTCTGCTCGCCCCAGCGGACTGTCGCGTTCGGGTCCGGATTCCTAGGATTTCCCGGGGAGTTGTCGAACACCGAATCGATGATCAGTTCCGTGCCCCGTTCAATCGGAATCGGTTTCGCGGGCCGGTAGACCAGCTGCCAATTGAAGTCGTACCGGGGGACGTCGAGCAGCACCCGCTCACTATCGTCCGGCGCCAGCGCCGTCACGCGCATCGATTTTCCGCGGAGATGCATGTGCGGCGCCAGAGCGTAGATCGCGGTTGGCGTATGGACGGGGAAGATCGCCTGCACGGCGTGGCCGGGTGCCAGCGGCGGAATCTCGAACTTTCCCTGGGCGATGGAGAGGGAATACACCCTGGTGCGGGGCGGCTCCTTGGCGAAGACGAGGCCGATCCGCGTCCGATCCTCGGCGGCGCGCCCGTTTGGCGTGTAGTGAATCTGGAAGATCAGGTCGCTGCCGGCGGGGATCAACTTCGCTAGGCCCGGCGGATAGGAGTGCGGGTCGGCCCCCGGCAGGTACGACGCGATCACTTCATCGATGGTCGATAGCCCGGCCAGCGCCTGGCCTTTCGCTGTGAACAACTCGCCCACCGGCTGCGACCGCAACCAGACCGACCGCGGCGGGCGGACGAAGACGACGGCGTGATGCACGTGGGCCCGGCTGGATGGACGGACCTCAAGCGCCGTCACCCACCGGTCCTCGGCAAACCCGGTGGGCACGATGACGTGCTGGTATTCGACTTCGCCCGAGGCCGGAACCGAGTAGGCGCGCGGCATCTCCACCACCGCATCGGGCTTGCCGATCCGCCATCCTTCCGTCCATTGCCGCCCTTTACCGATCATTTTCCCCGCCGGCGCACCGCCCTCGGCCCACCGGCGCAGGATCGAAAGTTCGGGCGCCGTCAGCCGCGGGTCGTTGGCGAATTCGCCCGGCGCGGCCTTAGCAAACCAGGGGGGCATGGTGTGGCGCAACACCGCGTCGCGGATGGCGCGGGCATAGGGGCGCGCCTGTTCGTAGGTGACCAGCGCCATGGGCGCCGCCTCGCCGGGCCGATGGCAGGATTGGCAATGCCGTTCCAAAATCGGCTGGACGTCCTGATAAAAAAAGGGCACTGCGGCAAGCAATACCATCGGCCGTCCGCGCATAGCTCCAGCGTAACTGCAAGTTAACACCCAACTCTAGTAAAATAAAGCGAGCGCTCGTTCCTCCTCGTTACCGCGTTGTGAGTCGATTTCTCATACAAGATAGGAGTGACTACCCCCAAATGCCCACAAAGAAAGCGAACGATGCTACGATTGCACCTCCCCCGGTTAGCGATGCTAGCGTTCCCGCAGTGAAGAAAACCCGCACGAAAAAAGCTGTTTCCGCTGTTGTCGAAGTAGCTCCCAAAGCAAAAACGGCGGCTCCCCGCCGGAAAGCGGCTCCGAAGTCTATCGCTGAGCCGGTCGCCGAATCCATCGTCAATCTCTCCGAAGCGGTTGAAACCCAGATCGCCATCGACGTTCGCCAAGTGGAAGAACGCGCGTATCAATCCTGGATTGAACGCGGTTGCCCGATGGGCTCGCCCGAAGAAGACTGGTATCGCGCCGAACGCGAAGTGATCGCCCGCTTCGCCACCGCCGCCGCCGGCCGTTAATTTTGATTCCCAGTGGGGCGCCCGGCGGGGGCGCCTTGATGGGTCATGGAACGAAGCACCGGAAACTCGCAGAGGGCGCCGCAATACCCCCCCGCTCATTGATATGATGAGTAGCAACATGCGGCTTGCCATCTGTTTGCTGTTTGGCGTTTCGGCGTTTGCACAAGCACCCGCCGACGTCGAATTCTTCGACAAAGAAGTCCGTCCGTTGCTGCGAACCAATTGCCAGGGTTGCCACTCTGTCAACGGGCTCAATAGCGGGTTGGCGCTCGACTCGAAAGAAGCTATTTTGAAAGGCGGAAACCGCGGTCCAGCCGCGGCCTCCGGGGACGCCGCGAGTCTGATTCTGCAGGCCGTCCGACACGAAGGCGGCTTGAAAATGCCGCCGGGGAAAAAGCTGCCTGCCGAGCAGATCGCGAAGTTGGAAGAGTGGGTCAAGCGCGGCTTGCCGGCAACGCCCGAGTTCACGGCGGCCAAGCGGCGCAAGTCCACGCACTGGGCCTTCCAGCCGGTGAAGCGTCCACAGGTTGCGAGCTTCGACGCGCTCATCAACGCCAAGCTCAAAGAGAAGAATCTCGCTCCATCGCCCGAAGCCGATCGCGCCACGTTGATCCGCCGCGTCAGTCTCGATCTCATTGGCCTGCCGCCCACGCCCGAAGAAGTGAAGGCCTTCGTTGCCGATAGCCGTGCTGACGCTTATGAACGCCTGGTCGACAAGCTGCTCGCGTCGCCGCATTTCGGTGAACGCCAGACGCGCCACTGGCTCGATCTGGCCCGCTACGCCGACTCCGATGGCTACACCATCGACGCGCCCCGCGACATCTTCCCCTATCGCGATTGGGTCATCAACGCCATCAACCACGACATGCCGTTCGATCGCTTCACCATCGAACAGTTCGCCGGCGACTTGTTGCCCAATCCCACCAACGACCAGATCATCGCCACCGGTTTCCATCGCAACACGCCGTCCAATTACGAAGGCGGAATTGATTTCGAGCAGTACCGCGTGGAGGCAGTGGCCGACCGCGTGCAGACCACCGGCGCCGTCTGGCTTGGCCTCACCTTGGGCTGTGCCCGTTGTCACGATCATAAATATGATCCCGTTTCGCAGCGCGAGTTCTACCAGATATTCGCGTTCATGAACAACGTCGACGAAGTGGACAAGGAAGCCGATCGAAAGTTCTTCAACAAGCCGTTTATCGAAATCGGTTCTCCGGAACAGATCGCCGCCCTGGCCAAATGGGATGCCGATGTCCAGGACGTAGAAATGCGGATTCGAAAGTTGCAGGACATGCTCAGCCAGGATGGGGACAAAGATCCGCGCCTGATCGCGCTGCGCAAGGAATTGGTCGACCTCCGCAAGCAAAAGCCGCAGGTGCAGCGCTCGCTGGTCATGCGCGATCTGGCCAAGCCCCGCGAACACTATATTCACTTGGGTGGCGACTTCACCCGCAAGGGTAGCGCCGTGCAGCCGGGTGTACCCTCCGTCTTTCCTTCGCTGAAGAATCCCACTGCCACCCCGAATCGGCTGGATCTGGCCAAGTGGCTGGTGGATTCCGAAAATCCGCTCACCGCGCGCGTCACCATGAACCGCCTGTGGCAGCAGTATTTCGGCAAGGGTATCGTCGAAACGGAAAACGATTTCGGGTTGATGGGCGATCGTCCCACGCACCCGGAGGTGCTGGATTTCCTGGCATCGGAGTTCATGTCCGGCGGCTGGAAAGTGAAGCGGATGCACCGGATGATTGTGATGAGCGAGACGTATCGGCGGTCCTCCCAATCGCGGGCCGACGTTACTGCCGCCGATCCTTATAACAAGTTACTGGCCCGCCAGAACCGGCTCCGGCTGGATGCGGAAATCATTCGCGACGCGGCGCTGAATGTGACGGGCTTGTTGGGCCGCAAAGTGGGTGGGCCGAGTGTCTATCCGCCGATCCCCAAAGGCGCCAACGATATTACGCAAGTGAAGCGGGAATGGAAGGTCTCCGAAGGGGAAGACAAGTACCGCCGCGCCATGTACACGTTCTTCCAGCGCTCGGCCGGTTACCCAGGTTTGATCACCTTCGACGCGCCCGACGGCGCCGTGAGCTGTACCCGCCGCGTCCGTTCCAATACCCCGCTGCAAGCCCTGATTTTATTGAACGACGACACGTTTTTTGAGTTTGCAGATGTGTTGGCCAAGCGCATTCTTACCGACGGCGCCAAGCTCGACGATTCCGGCAAACTCGCCATCGGCTGGCAGCGTGTTCTGCAGCGCGATATGAAGCCGGCGGAGTCCAAACGGCTGCTGGCATTTCTGGCCGCTCAGCGCGACGCCCAGAAGGAAAAGAGCGAACAAGCCGTGTGGACGGCTGTATCTCGAGTCCTTCTCAACTTAGACGAATTCATGACGCGGGAGTAACATCACCATGCAACCGGAAGATAAGTTCTTACTGAAACGCACGCGCCGCCACCTGTTCAAAGAATGTGGCTTCGGCATCGGCAAAGCCGCCCTGGCCAGCCTGATGGCCGATAAGCTGCTGGCCCAGGTCAATGCCCGCCACCACGCGCCGAAAGTGGACCGCGTCATTTTCCTGTTCATGGCCGGTGCGCCCACGCAGTTGGAGTTGTTCGACTACAAGCCCGAACTGGTGAAGTGGGACGGCAAAGTTACCCCCGATTCGTTCTTGAAGGGCAAGCGCTTTGCGTTCATGGATACGTTTTCCAAGGAGCCGCCGAAGCTCCTCGGTACCCGCCGGACCTTTAAACAAGCGGGCGGCAACGGCATGTGGTTCTCCGATCTATTGCCCCACCTCTCCACGGTTGCCGACGACATCGCCATGGTCCATGGCGTTTCCACGGAGAACTTCAACCACGGTCCCGCCAAGCTCTTCGCCAATACCGGTTCCGCGCGCACAGGGCGGCCGTCCATCGGCTCCTGGGTCACTTACGGCATCGGCAGCGAATCCAAGGACCTGCCCGGCTACGTAGTGCTGCAGTCCGGCCCGCGCGGCCCCCGCGGCGGCGCGCAGTTGTGGGGCAGCGGCTTCCTGCCGTCGTCCTATCAGGGCGTCAATTTTCGTTCGGCCGGCGATCCCATTCTCGATCTCTCCAGCCCCGCCGGCGTCGACGCCGAACAGCAGCGACGAACCATTGAAGCCATTCGCGACTTGAACCAGATGGAGTTGGAAGAAACCGGAGACGCCGAGATTTCAACCCGGATTTCGCAGTACGAGATGGCCTACCGCATGCAGACCAGCGGTCCGGAACTGATCGATTTCAAGTCGGAATCCAAGGAAACCATTGAGATGTATGGCGCCGAGCCGGGCAAGGCGTCCTACGCCAACAATTGCTTGCTCGCTCGCCGTCTGGTGGAACGCGGCGTCCGTTTCGTTCAGCTCTATCACACCGATTGGGACCACCACGACGACATCACAAAACCGCTCGATCGCGTCTGCGGCGAAGTCGATAAGCCAACGGCGGCTCTGATCAAGGATCTGAAACAGCGCGGCCTGCTCGACCGTACGCTCGTTATTTGGAGCGGCGAATTCGGCCGCACTCCGATGGGCGAAGTGCGCGAAAAGGGCAAGATCGGCCGCAATCATCACATCGATGCGTTCAGCCTGTTCATGGCCGGTGGCGGTATCAAGGCCGGCACGGTCGTGGGTGGTACAGACGAGTTCGGTTTCTCTCCCAGAGAAGGGAAGGTGGACGTGCACGACATCCAGGCGACCATTCTGCACCTGCTCGGCATCGACCACTTGAAGCTAACCTTCCGCTTCCAGGGGCGTGATTTCCGGCTCACCGATGTGCATGGAAACGTGGTCAAGCCATTGCTGGCGTAGCGGACCGACTCAAAGCGAACTCGCCACGGTAGCCGACAACCAGATACCGTGGCGAGCAAAGAACCTACTTCTCCGTCAACGCCGCCACGCCCGGCAGCACCAGGCCGGAGAGGAACTCGAGCGACGCGCCGCCACCGGTGGAGACGTGCGTGATCTTATCGGAAACGCCGGCCGACTTAATGGCCTTCTCCGAATCGCCGCCACCCACCACGCTCACCGCGCCGGAGTTGGCCACGGCCAGCGCCACGGCCACCGTGCCCGTATCAAACGGCTTCAATTCAAACACGCCCATCGGCCCGTTCCAGATAATCGTCTTCGACGCCTTCACCACGGCCTCGTACGCCGCAATCGTGGCCGGCCCGATGTCGAGCGCCATCTTGCCTTCCGGAATTACCGTCACCACTTCGTTCTCGGCCCCAGCCTTGAACTCCGCGGCCACCACGTGATCGGTCGGCAGCATCAGCTTATCGCCCAGCGAGTTCATCAGTTCCAGCGCCAACGGAATCTTGTCTTCTTCCACCAGCGACTTGCCCGTCGCCTCGCCGCGCGCCTTCAGGAACGTGTAGGCCATCGCGCCGCCGATGATCAGCTTGTCGACAACCTTCGCCAGGTTCACGATCACTTCAATCTTGTCCGACACCTTCGCGCCGCCCAGAATGGCGATGCACGGCCGGTCCGGATTCTGCGTCGCCTTGCCCAACCACTGCAGTTCCTTGTCCATCAGCAAGCCCGCCGCCGCCTGCGGCACGAAGGCAATCATGCCAACCGTCGAGGCATGCGCGCGGTGCGCGGTGCCGAATGCGTCGTTCACATAGACGTCGCACAACGACGCCAACTGCTTCGAAAATTCCGGATCGTTCGCTTCTTCCTCCGCATGGAAGCGCAGGTTTTCAAGCAACAATACCTGCCCTGCGGCCGGCTTCAACGCCGCCACTTCGGCGCCGATGCAATCGGGCGCCACCGTCACCGGCTGGCCGAGCAGTTCGGCGAGCTTCGCGCCCACCGGCGCCATGCTCATCTCCGCATTGCGCTTGCCCTTCGGCCGGCCCAGGTGGCTGGCCAGGATCACGCCCGCGCCCTGTTCCAAGGCGTACTTGATCGTCGGCAGCGCCGCGCGAATGCGCTTATCGGAGGTGATTTCCTGTCCGCCAGGTGCCAGCGGGACGTTGAAGTCCACGCGAATGAAAACAGTCTTGCCCTGCAGGGCGAGGTCACGAATCGAGAGTTTTGCCATAAATTTGTTGGGAAAAAATACAATCCCTAAAACTCTGATCGTATCACGTCGAACATCATGCGCACCCCGATGTGGAACTGGTCCACCGGGATCCGCTCTTCGTCGGAGTGCATCGTCGCCAGCAGTTCGGCGTTCAAAATCATCGGCGTGAACCCGTAGGCCGGCAGGCCCTTCTTCCGGAACTTGGGCGCATCGGTGGAATACGGCACCATCATCGGCGTCACCTCCGCCGCCGGATGATGCTTCTTAATCACCTTCCGCAGCGTTTCAAATAGCGGCGTGGTGAAGCTCGAAGCCGGCGTGTCGTCGATGGTCGTCAACAGCTCCACCGTCACGCGCGGGTCATTGATCCGCGCCCGCATATCGCTGATGAACTCCTGCGCATTCACGCCCGGCAGCAGCCGGCAATCGAGCGTGGCCTCGGCCGCCGACGGAATCACGTTCACCTTCACCGGGTCGCCCACGCCGGATTTCAACGTCGTCAGCGTCAGCGTGTTCTTCTGAATCGCATTGGTCAGTTTATTGGCTTCCAACGTCCCGCCCACCGTCGCCAGCATCTCCGTAATCACCGGATGCCGCTTGCCCGATGGCGGTGCCGCCATAGCCTTTTCAATCGCCCGTAGCAGCGTCATGTTGGCGTTATCGGCAATCGGTTGCGAACCATGCGCCGCCGTCCCCTTCGCGCGAATCCGCAGCCACGCCGGCTGCTTTTCCGCCACCGAAATCCCGAACACCAGCTTGCCCTTCTGCAGCACGTCCCGCGTGCCGAAGCCGCCTTCGTCCAGCACATATTCCGCGTCCACCTCGCCGGGATGATTCTTCAACATCCACCGTACACCCAGGTCGCCGCCGGTCTCCTCATCGCACGTTGCAAACAGCACGATATCGCGGTCCGGCACGATGCCGTTTTTCTTCATCGCAATCACGGCCATCAACTGCATGATCCCGATGCCCTTCATGTCCAACGCCCCACGCCCCCAGATCGACCCGTCCTTCACGATCCCGCCAAACGGGTCCATGCTCCAGGCCTCGCGCGCCACCGGCACCACGTCGAAATGGTTCATCAGCACCAGCGGCTTCTTCGACTTGTTTCGCCCCTCCAGCCGCGCCACCAGGTTCACTTGGCCCTTCGGCCCGGCCTCGTACAACTTCGCCGTGATTCCCACCTTCGCCAACTCGTCCCGGAACAGCGCCGCGGCCGCCCGCGTATCGGCCGGCGGGTTCGTACTCGGAATGCGCAGATAGCGCTGCAACAGATCCAGCGATTCGGCGTCGACGGCCTTCCAATCCGGCTCGGCCGCCAGCAGCAGGGCAGGGAACAGCAGCAACAGAAATCTCATTTTTCAGTCTCCGGAAGGTGGTGCAGCTCTACTGATAAACCGGCAATTCGAAACGCCTCCAACAGCGCTCCCGCCGCCGGGCCCATCGCGGGCGCGGCAAAGACATTGTACGGGTTCGCTTGGCCCCATTGCCGGACAAAACTCTCGCGCAGGATACGGCTTTTCCAGACGCTCCCAATCGGCGACAGCCGCGCCTCTTCATCAGCCGCAAACAGATTCCCGCGCACGATCCCGCTAATCGTTATCAACTCCGCCGCCCCACGCTCCAGGATCGAAATCGCCACCGCGTCGCCCCGCTCGGCCTCTTCGTCCACGATGCGGGACAACGCCGCCACCCGTTTCCGCGGCCACTCCGCTGTGTAGAAGGCATGCATCATCGCGTTGGCCTCGGCAAAGCCCGTCGCCTCCAACAGCCTCCCGTGCAGCGATGTTGAAATCCCCCACTGTTCATGCACCTGCATCGCCGCCCGCACCGCCTGACAGGCGATCCAGAATCCGCCACCCTCGTCGCCAAAAATGTAGCCCCAGCCCCCGGCCCGCGCCAACTTCCCGTCCCGCCCCCGGCCCATGCTGATATGCCCGGTGCCGGCGATCGTGATGATCCCCGGGCCCCCGCCGCACGCCCCGGCCAGCGCAATCGCCGCGTCGGTGGTGACCAGCAAATCGTCGGCCGTCAACATCTCCCGCAGGATTCCCTGCTTGTCCGCCGGGCCGCCGCTGAACCCCAGACACGCCGCCCGGAACGCGGGCAGCTCCGACGCCAACCCCGCCTCCGCGCACGCCGCCCGCACACAGCCGCCAATCACACGAATGAACTTCTCCCGCCCCTCCGCCGCCGATTGCACGTGGTTGCACGGCCCGTCCGCGCCGCGCCCCAACACGCGTCCCGTCTCATCGGCGATCAGCGCGGTTGTACTCGATTGGCCGCCATCCACCCCCAAAAACAACGTCATTTCCTGTCCTTCTTTCGCGCCTCAAACTCCTCGCGAGGCAGCAGCCGATACAGCTTCACATCCGCCACATTCGCCAACTCCTCCACACCCCAAACGCCTCGGTTCAGCGTCACATCGGCCGCACCGAAATCGGACTCCGATATCACCAAATACTGCACATTTCGCTGCAACAACTCCTCAATCGCCGCCCGCCGCAGCCCCAATGGCGTGGTCACCTCAACCAGTTTCAACTCCGTCTTCAGCCGCACCCACTTCCCATCCTCCCCCGGCACTTCCACGTGATAGGAGTCCCACGGCTGGTCCGGTGTCAACTGCAGCACCACTTCGTCCACCGTCTCGTTCTGGCCGAAATCGATCTCCACGTACATGCCCGTGTAACGGCCCTGGTCGGTGATCCAGCGCGTAATCAGCGAACCATCAAACGCCTTCTGCACCTCGTGCAGCGTGGGCTTCGCCCGGAGTTGCCACAACGGCGACCGAACGATTTCCTTCCCCCCGGAGAACACCCGCATCTCCGTGATCGACCACTGCCCTCCGCTCTCATCCCGGTTCTGCACCACGCGAATCGCCTTGTGGCGCGCCGAAGGAACCGACAATCGAACCTGCCGGGTGGCTTGTCTTTCGCGCACCAGCGGCGTCAGGAAAATGTCCCGCAACCCGTTGCCTTCGGCCGATTGAAACGCCACCATAAACTCGCGATTCGTATACGCCTCCGGCAACTGCCCGAATCCCAATATGCGCCGCCCCGCCGGCACCAACTCCTCCAACTTGCGCGTCAACGCATACGACGGCATGTGCGAAAAGATGTAGTTGTCCTCGCTCCGCAGACGCAGCGCCTCTTTCCACGTCACCTTCTCCAGCCGCCACGCCCATTGGCTGGAATAGGCCGGAATCACGTTCGGCCAGCTCAACACCGCGTGCGCCGCCAATAGACCCACCGGCGCCCAACGCCACGCCGAAATCGCCATCCCCATCGCCAGCGCCACAAACGGCAGCGCCGGAATCAGGAACCGCGTTCCCACGTTCGATGGATAGGTTGCTAGCGCAAACGCCGCCGCCAGCAGCACCCGCCGCCCCTCCGGGAACCGCAGCGCCAATAGCCCCAACGGCGCCAGCAGAAACAGCGGCCCCAACAGCCCGTTCAGCGCCGCGCCATGTACCGTCACCTCCATCGGAATCTGCTTCCACGAGGTCAGCGAATACATCGCCATATGGCTCCGGTAGTCCAGCTCAAACCAGTACTGCATGTACGGATTCGGGAACCAGTTGTTGAAAAACGGCGCCAGCGGATTCTGCCACCACAACGTGTTTCGCACCACCCACGGTGCTATGAACGGCACCGCCGCGCAGCCCACCGTCACCAGCGGCCGCAGGCATGCCCGCCGGTAAATCCAAATCACCCAAACGCCCGCCAGCAGCAGGGCGGGGAACAGCGTGTACTTCAATCCATACGCGCACCCGCCCAAAACCCCGGTCAACACCAGCAACCCGCGCGCCTCGGGCTCGTCTTCCATCCGGCGCAATATCAAAAACAAAGTCACCCAAATGCACGCCGCCGCAATGTCGTTGTACGCGCTGATCCCGTCAATCCCCACCACCGGCGAAAGGAACAACAGCCCCGCTGCTGTCACGCCCACGCCTGGCATCCCGTAGCGCCGCCCGTAACAGATCACCAGCCACGGCAGCGCCAGCAGATACGTAAAGTGCACCATCGCCGCCGCCGAATGCCGCCCCACCGCGTACGCCGACAGGAACAACATCTCCATGCCCTGGCTCAGCGCCGCGTAGAGATTGGTCGTCACCGGCACCATCGCCCGTTCGCGATAGTATTTGGCGACCAAACCCAAGTGGTACGACGCCCCGTCCGGGCTCGCCTCTGGCGCCAACGCATTCGACAGATACAACACGAACGCCGGCGCCCCCAGCCACAACACCCGCCGCCAGAATACAGGCAACGCCGCCAATCGCTCCGGCGGCAACGCCCACGCCCCAGTCCGCCACGCAACCGCCACCAACACCAGCGGCACCACGACAAACACCGCCCGGTAGTACAGGTGCGCAATCCCGAGCAAAAAGACGAGCGTACTATACAGCCCCGCGCCCACCACGAACCGCAGCGCTACCGCCTCTTCCCGCGTCCATAGTTTTTCCAATCGCGCCAACAGCAGCGCCCCCAGCGCATAGCAGGCCGCTACCGTCAGCACCCAGCCCGCCAATATGTAAAGAACGACTCCCATCCGCTACTCGTCCTTCTCCAGGCCCACTTCGCTCACGATCATGCTCAACTTCATTCCATCCGCCTTGGCCACATACACCGGCGAAATCTCCCACCGCAGCAGGTTGTCCGCATTGGCCACCAGCCACTCCGCCGGCACTGCTTTCCGGAACTCCAACACCCCGGCCTTCTTGTACACCACCGTGTCCAGCAGCTTATCGTTCACGAAATACCGCACCGTAATCGGTAGCAGCGGAACATGGCTTTCGTCCGGAAACGCAAAGTTCAACCGCATCCGCAGTTTGGTCATCTCACTCACGCGCACCCGCACCGTGGGCGACTCGCTCGCCCATCGCCACAACTGGTCCGGTGCCGAGGGCAGGAATCCCTTCACCAGATAATCCGGCGACCGCGCGTCGCTGAACGACACCATCGATCCAATCGGCTCCGGCTCCGGCCCGTCCTTCGCATTCCGCTGCTCCGGCACCCGGTAGAATTCCGGCAACGGCGCGCACGCCCCCAAAATCACCAACAAAATCAGCCAACGCCTCATGCCAATTTGTCCTCGGCGTAGCAAAGGTCCGCCATCGGACACTCCCCACACCGCGGCTTCCGCGCCACACAAATCCCTCGCCCAAAATGAATCAGCTGATGGGAAAACGAGATCCACCGTTCCTTCGGCAGAATCGCAATCAGGTCCCGCTCCACTTTCACCGGCGACTCTTCCCGCGTCAAATCCAGCCGCGCCGCAATCCGCCCCACGTGCGTATCCACCACCACCCCGCTCGCAATCCCGAACCCCGACCCCAACACCACATTGGCCGTCTTCCGCGCCGCCCCCGGGACCGTCAGCAACTGCTCGATATCCCGCGGAATCTCCCCGCCAAAGTCCCGCAGAATCTTCTGCGCCGCGCCCACCACGCTCTTGGCCTTATTGTTGAAAAATCCAGTCGAGTGGATATCCACGGCCAAAACCTCCGGCCGTACTGCGGCGAAATCCTGAATTGTCGGATACTTGGCGAAGAGCCCCGGTGTGACTTTGTTCACCCGCTCGTCCGTGCACTGCGCCGACAATATCGTCGCCACCAGCAGTTCCCATGCGTTCGAGTGGTTCAGCGCACAAGTCACATTCGGATACAAATTATCCAAAATGCCCAGAATCTGCTGCAACCGTGCCTGTTTATCTGCCTTCGTTCGGGGCCGTTTCATGAACCTTTCATGTTAGCATCGCGCCCCCTCCTCGCCCTCGCCATTGCGTTCCTCGCCTGGCTCGCCCTCCCCGGAACGTTCGCCTTTGACGACCATTCTCTCTTCGCCGACCCGGCCGTCGTCCCCATCGACGCCTGGCGCCAATGGCTGAAACTGGCTCAAACCCGCCCCCTCACCTACGTCACCTTCTGGCTCGATTTCCACCTCTGGGGCCACAACCCGCTCGGCTTTCGCCTGACCAATCTACTCATCCACCTTAGCGCCACCGCGTTCCTCTACCTGTCCACGAAGAAGCTGTTCAACGACCCCACCGCCCGCATCGCCGCCGCGCTCTTCGCCCTCCACCCGCTGGCGCATGAGCCGCTGCTCTACATCTTCGCCCGGTCCTCGTCGCTCGCCGCTCTCTTCTGCCTCCTCGCCCTGTGGCGCTGGCTGGAAGAAAAACCCTGGCAAGCCACCCTCGCCTTCGCCTGCTCCCTGCTCGCCAAAGAAGAATGGGTCGCCTTCCCGCTCGCGCTGCTGCTCATCGATTTCGCACGCGAACACAAGCCCAGATGGCTGCCCATCACTGCCATGCTCGCCCTTTCGGCCGCCGCCGGCGCCCGCGTCCTGTACGCCACCAAATTGATCGCCGGCTCCGGCTCCGGCTTCGGCCAATCCACTACGCCCTGGAAGTACTTCCTCACCCAGGGCCACGCCCTCCCCGGTTACTTGTGGCGCCTCCTGGTCCCCGTGCGGATGTCGATCGACCCGGCCCGTCCGCCGGACTCGCTCGAAGTCGCCATCCTCGCCTGGGTCGTCCTGGCGCTCGCGCTCACCATCGCCTCCTGGTTCTGGGCCAAGTCCGCCCAACCCGGCTTCTGGCTCATCCCCGCCTGGCTGCTGCTCCTGCCCAGTTCCTCCATCTTCCCCGCTGCCGACGCCGTCGCCTACCGCCGCCTCTATCTGCCGATGGCGCTCATCGCCATCGCTTTCGCCCTCATCGGCGCCAAGTACCCCAAACCAGCCCTCGCGCTGATCCTTCTCTGGACCGCCTTCGCCGCCGCCCGCCGCGCCACCTGGCAAAGCGAAGAGGCGCTCTGGCGCGAAGCCGCCGAACTCGCCCCCACGCAGTCCCGCCCGCTCCTCCAACTGGCCCGGCTCACCCCCAGGGACGAAGCCCTTCGCCACCTGGATAAGGCCAAACTATTGACACCCGCCGACCCCGAAGTGGCATCCGAAAGAGGGAGAGTGTGGTTGGAATCGGGAGACGCCGCGCAAGCGCTCGCCGAATTCGGCCGGGCCCTCGCGCTGGCTCCCACCAACGCCCGCCACATCCAAAACCGTGGCGCGGCCCTCCTGGCACTGGGTCAGTCCGAAGCCGCCAAAGCCGATTTCCTGCGAGCCCTGCAACGCGATCCCTGCCTGAAACCGGCGCGGGAGAATCTCGTCCGTCTCGGCGTCCAACCGCCGCCAGACCCATGTCCCACTACCAACTTCGCTGCGAAATGATCGTCCCCAAGCCGATCGAAGAAGTCTTCGAGATGTTCGAGAATCCCTACAATCTCGCCATCATCACGCCCCCCTGGCTGCACTTCCTGGTCACCTCGAAAGAAAAAGTGCAGATGCGCCTGGGTGCCGAGATCGACTACCGGTTCACCTGGCTCGGCATCCCCATGAACTGGCGCACCCGCATCACCTCCTACTCCCCTCCCGCGCAGTTCGTCGACGAAGCCCTCCGCAGCCCCTACGTCTTCTGGCGCCACCTGCACACGTTCGAAACGGTGCCCGGCGGCACGCTCGTCCGCGACCAGGTGGATTACAAACTCCCGTTGGGTCCCTTCGGCCGGTTGGCGCACTGGATCGCCGTGCGCGCCAACCTCGTCACCATCTTCACCTACCGCCAGCAGACCCTCGACAAGCACTGGGGCGGCGGCTCCCAAATCACTTGGCCTACGGTTCGTTCGGTTGAATCACTACCCGCGGTTCCAGGAACTGCCAGTCCGGAATATCGATCGCGCTAAGTTCCGATTTCGCCTTCGCCGACACTTCCGCCGACCCAAACGGGCTCAACTGCTTCACCTTCACCGAGAACACGGCCACTTCCTTCGCGGTCCCTTTGGCACCCAGAACGACGTCCATCGTCAGCCCGGCGATCTCAGCCGCGCTGTGGTTCACGACAACCATCTGGACCTCCGCCTGCCCCGGCTTCGGCATCCGCAATCGTACACCGGTCACTTCAATCTGCTTGGCCAGCGGATGGGTGCCCTTGGCGCCCTTCACTTCTTCCATTGTCGTCTTGGGCTCGGCGGCGGCGTTCTCGGCGCGCTCGTTCTTGGTCCAGTAGAAATACCCGCCGCCCAACAGAATGATCGCCACTCCCAGCGTCACGGCCACGTCGCGCAACCCGGTCGATTTCGGTTCGGGGTGCGGGTCATAGCTGGGCGTCGACGCACCAAAAGTGGGCGCGGGGCTGGGGGCAGCAAACGGAGCCGGAGCAGGCGCCGGTGCAGGCACCGCCACCGGAACGGGCGCGGCTACGGGAGCGGCAACCGGCACCGGCGCAGGAGCCGGAACAGCCTGGGGCACGGGCGCTACCGCCACCGGAACCGGCGGCTTGCAACGCGGACAATCCTCTTGAGACGGCAGCACTTCCCCGCCGCATTGCGGGCAGATCCAGGTAAACATTAGGCCTCTTAGTTAAGAGTACGATACAGAAAGCAAACCGGTTACGTCGATCTCCCGGAATTCACACCGGGCGAAACCTACTCGCCATCGCGATTGGATTCCAGGAACGTCCGCAACCGGTGGCTCCGGCTCGGATGCCGCAACTTCCTAAGCGCTTTTGCCTCAATTTGGCGAATGCGTTCCCGCGTCACGGCGAAATGCTGGCCCACTTCCTCCAGCGTATGCTCGCTGCCGTCCTGCAGGCCAAAACGCATTTTAATGATCTTTTCCTCACGCGGCGTCAGGCTCTTCAATACCTCGGCGGTCTGTTCGCGCAGGTTCAGATTGATCACTGCCTCCGAAGGCGACGCCACCCGCTTGTCGATAATGAAGTCGCCCAGGTGCGACTCGTCCTCTTCGCCCACCGGCGTTTCGAGCGATATCGGCTCCTGCGCAATGCGCATGATCTTCCGGACTTTCCCCACCGGCAGGTCCAGCTTCCGCGCCAGTTCGTCCGTCGAAGGTTCGCGCCCCATCTCCTGCTGCAACTGCCGCTGCGTCCGCACCAGCTTGTTGATCGTCTCGATCATGTGCACCGGAATGCGAATCGTCCGCGCCTGGTCGGCAATGGCCCGCGTAATTGCCTGCCGTACCCACCACGTGGCATAGGTCGAAAACTTATACCCGCGCTGATAGTCGAACTTATCGACGGCTTTCATCAATCCGATATTGCCTTCCTGAATCAGATCCAGAAACTGCAACCCGCGATTGGTATAGCGTTTGGCGATCGAAACCACCAGCCGCAAGTTAGCCTCAATCAGCTGTTTCTTAGCCGATTCAGACTCGTTTTCGCCCTTCTCCACAATATGCAAAGAACGGCGTAACTCGGTGTAAGTCGCCCCGTACTCCAGTTCTAATTGTTCCAGCCGCTCCGAACACGCCTTCAACTCCCGGCGTAACTCCCGCGCCTTGCCGGCCGCCTCGGAAACTTCCATCGTCCCCGCGCTTTGGTCTTCCCCTTCAATCACAACCTCGCCGCCCGTCAGCGCGTCCAGGTCTTCAATCCGGCGCTGTGATTCGGCGATCTGCCGTTCCAGCGGCCGCAACGATTCCACCGCCGCCCGCAGCCGGTTGCTCATCCGCCGGCTCACCAGCGAACCAAACGACATCAGCCGGATCAACTGGCTGATCTTCACCACCGTCCGCGCCAGCGCCCATCGATACTGCCGGTACTGCTTCGGCTTGCTCGACCGCGGCGAACCCAGCATCTTCTCCCGGCTCTCATCGGCGCGAAACTGCAACCGATCCAACTCCGCGAAAAACTGGACGAGCTCCGCACATTCCTGCGGATCCTCTTCGTCCTCGGAGACGATGTCTTCCTCTTGTCGCAGCAGGACATCGTCCACCAGCAAATTGCCGTTGTTGATGTCCTCCCGGATCCGGTACAACTCCCGCACCGCCACCGAAGACCGCGAAAGCGACTTCGCCACATTCCGCTGCCCGCGCTCAATCCGGCGCGCCAGCTCAATCTCGCCCTCGCGCGTCAACAGCGGCACCGTCCCCATCTCGCGCAAGTACATCCGCACCGGGTCGTTCGTCTTATCGGCGAACTCGGCTACCCCGTCGCCTTCGCCGGAATCGTCGGCGTCTTCAAACTTCGAACGGAACCCGACCTCTTTCGGCTCCACCAAAAGCTCAACACCGGCGCCCTCCAAGTCCGCAAGGATATCCTCCAAGTTCCCGCCGGTCGTCAAATCGTCCGGAAGGATCTCGCTCACGTCGTCATAAAGAAGGTAACCCTTCTCCTTGCCGACTTCGACCAAGTTGCGGATACGGCCTATTTTTTCGTCCGATGCCACTTCAACCCCTATCCCTGCAATAGGAAAACTCATTGTATCGCAACGGCTCCCCCCTTTAGCCTTCCCGCTCCAGCTTGCTTAACTCTTCGGCAATTTGGATGGCTTCCATAATCGCACCTCGCTTTTCGGCCTCGCGGACTCGCCGTTTCAATTCGCCGATCTGGTCTTTCCGGTTCCCGGCCCCCAACTGCGCCAAACAAGCCCCGGCCTGTTCCACCATGTTTGTCTCCGATTGTAGATGATCGGCAAAAGCCATCGCCGCCATTAGCGTTCTCGTCGGCGGACTCAGCTTTTGCTCCAACTCCTCCCAGTGAAACGACGCCGCGTCCGGGAACGCCAGGATCCCCCGCCAGATCTCCGTCCCGGCCGACTCCAGCAGCTTCGGGTAGTTCCCCAACAACGGAAATACATACTCGCGCACCTCCGCCGAATGCAGAAACAGCTCTAACAACATCTTCTCGGCAGGAGAAACTTCAATCGCCGGAATTTCTATCCGCTCTTCTCCGCGCCCACCCGCCGCCCGCCGGAACTGCTCCAACAGCAGCCCCTGCTCCACCCCCAGCACCGACGCCAATTCGTTCGCCAGCGCCGCCCGCTCCACCCGGTCGGACACCTGCCGCACTCGCGGCAACAGGAACTCCAGCGCCTGCACTTTCCCCTCACTCGTCTTCACATCGAACCGCAACCGCGCCCGCCCCGCTAGCCAGTGGAAATACGGCTGCGCCGTCGCCAGCCGGTCTCTATACGCGTCCGCCCCATTCGCCTTCACAAACTCGTCCGGGTCCAACCCGCCCTCCAGCGCCGCCACCCGCACCCGGAACCCCTCGTCGAGCAACAGTTGAATCGATTTCTCCGTCGCGTTCGCCCCCGCGGTGTCCGGATCGAAATTCACCACCGCCAACCCCGCCAGCCTTCGCAACGCCCGCACCTGCGGCGCCGTCAACGCCGTTCCGCACGGCGCCGACGCCTCCGGCACCCCGGCCGAATAGGCGCCAATCACGTCCATGTAGCCTTCCACCAACACCACCCGCCCGCTCTTCCGCGCCCCCTCCCGCACCCGGTGCAGGTTATACAACACACCGCTCTTGTGATAAATCGAAGTCCCGGCCGAGTTCAAATACTTTGGCTCATCCCCGTCCTGCATCGCCCGGCCGCCGAAGGCGATTACTTTCCCGCTCTCGTTGCAAATCGGAAACATCAGCCGCCCGCGGAACATGTCGTACCAGCTGCCGTCCTCGCGCTTCTTCACCAGCGAGGAGACCTCCATCGCCTGCGGCGGAAACCCCTGCTTCTGCAACAGCCGCGCCAGCGTCCCGCCCCGTTCGGAAAAGCCCAGCCGGAACTCCCCGGCCAACGTCGAGTTCACGCCCCGTTTCGTCAAATACGCCCGCGCCTCCGCCCCGCCCGCTCCCATCAGGTTCTGCTGGAAATGTTGCGCCGCCACCTCGTGCATCGCCAGCAGCGCCTCCCGTAGCCGCGACTCCGGATCGTCGGCACGCTCCCGCTTCGGCATCGGAATCCCAAATCGCTCCGACAACGCTGTGATCGCCTCCACAAACGTGACGTTTTCGTATTCCATTACGAACTTGATCACATCCCCGCTCGCCCCGCAGCCGAAGCACTTGTAGAACTGCTTCTCCTGGTGGACGTTGAAGGAGCCGGACTTCTCCTGGTGAAACGGGCACAGGCCTACGTAGCTATACGTACCCCTTTTCTTCAGGGGGACGCGCTCGCCGATGACGGCAACGATATCGACGGAAGATTTCAACTGCTGCGCGAAGTCCATGGCCAACTCTCTCTCCTATTCTCGGTCATGAATTGGCCAGGTGGGTCGATAAGGGGGTGAGGCAATGCCTGCACCGTCTTCAAAATCGGAAACCCCAGCGCCCCGTTTGCCGCGGACATCCTGGAAATGGATCGGCATTCCAGTCGCCATTACGGTCCTGTTGCTGGCCGGCCACTGGAAGCTGGAACAGACGCTTGCGGCCGATCTGGAGGATTCGCTCGGCCGCGCCGTCTCCATGCGGGTGCAAACGCTCGAGCGTCACTACCGCAATAACCGCCAGTTGGCGGACACCTGGGCGCGCAGTCCGCTCTTTCTGCGCATGTTGCGGCCTGGCGCTCCGCCACCAGAGCGCGAACAAATCGAACCACTACAGCGGCAGATGAAGATGCAGGGCTATGTTGGCTATCTGGTCGTCTCTCCGGATGGCACCATTTGCAAGGCGTCGGGAAACGGGGTACGCGATGGCGCCCGGTTCACCAAACTCGACGACGCCTTCCCCCGCGCGCTGAACGGTGTCGCCAGTTTTTCTTCCCCCTATCGCGATTCTTCCGTTAGCCTGCCGGATCCCGATGGCGAACTTGCCACTGGGGTTCCAAGCATGACATATGCCGTTCCCTTGCGCGCCGAAGGTGGCCCGGTCCAAGGCGTCCTGCTCCTGCGCCTCGACCCGGCCCGCTGGTTTCGCGACGTCGCCGAACTCGGTATCGAACGCGACGAGGAGTTGTTGATTGTCGACGCCGCCGGGCGCCTGCTGAACCGGCCAAGAAATTCGAACGAACTCCGCGCCCACGGCTGGTTGAACCAGGCCAATCGCTATAGTCTGATCGGCGAGATGCGCGTGGCCCAACCTGGCTCGGGGCAGCTTCCCCGGGGCGGCCCGCAGGCCGATTGGCCGCTCACCGCCGCCGCTGCCTCCGTTGTCCAGCAACGGGACGCCGTTCGCCTGGCGCCCTATCGCAGCTATCACGGCCGCGAAGTGGTTGGCGCCTGGCACTGGCTGCCGTATTTGGGCATTGGCATGATTCTCGAACGGGACGCCGGTTCGGCGTTGCACGCGCTCCAAGTCATTCGGTGGTGTTTGGCCGGGCTGCTTGGGCTGCTTTTCCTGGTAGCCGCCGGCTTTGCCAACTGGGCCAGCCGCGTCCGCCAGGAGCGAGCCACTCTTTCGGCCTCGCTCGCCCGCTTCGCCGCCATCAGCGATTCGTCCCCCCTTGGCATTCTCCTCCTCGATTCCCGCGGAAAGTGCCAGTACGTCAACCCCACCTATCTGCGGATCACGCAGCAAACCGCCGAGTCGGCCGCCGGCGACGGCTGGAAAAGCGCCATCCTTCCCGAAGATCGCGACGAGTTCACCGCCAAGTGGTACGAGGCGCTTTCGGACTCCGTCGGCTTTCACTCCCAGTTCCGGCTAGGCCGTGCCGACGGCTGGACCGTCATCGGCGAAATGCATGCTGACCGCATGAAGCTGGACGGGAAGAACTACGGCTTCGTCGTCACGTTGGAAGACATCACCCGCCGCCACGCCCAGGAAGCCGAACTCCACCGCCAAAGTGAACGGCTCCGCCTGGCGCTCGAAAGCGCCCGCGAAGGCACCTGGGATTGGGATCTCGAGATGGATGTGATCAACTGCTCGGAGGTCCTCATCTCCATGCTCGGCTACCAGGAGGAGGACATTAACGGGCCCCGCGAAAAGTGGATGAGCTACATCCATCCCGACGATCGCTCCCGCATCCAAACCTCGCTCGCGCCCCACCTGCAGCAGGACGTCGAACTCTACGAGTGTGAGTACCGCATTAAAAACTCCTCCGGGGATTGGTGGTGGGTGCTCGATCGCGGCCGCATCGTCGAACGCGACGAAGCCGGCGAGCCCATCCGCATGGTTGGCGTCATCGCCTCCATTGAAGAACGCAAGCAGTTTGAACAAGCCCTTTTTCTCGCCATGGGCCGCGCCGAATCGGCCAATCACGCCAAGAGCGAATTTCTCGCCATGATGAGCCACGAAATCCGCACGCCCATGAACGGCGTCATCGGCATGACCTCGCTGCTGCTCGAAGAAAACCTCACGCCCGAACAGCGCGAACTCGCCGAAACTGTCCGCGTCTCCGGCGAAGCGCTACTCACCATCATCAACGACATTCTCGATTTCTCGAAGATCGAGGCCTTCCAGCCTCGCGCTCTGGTGGAAGAAGTGGTGGACCTGATGGGCGAGCGCGCCGGCGCCAAACGGCTCGACCTTGTCTCGCTCTTTGATTCCCGTCTCCCCCAAATGCTCACTGGCGACCCCGGCCGCCTGCGCCAGATCATCCTCAACCTCGCCTCCAACGCCATCAAGTTCACCGAAACCGGCGAGGTCTCCATTCGCCTCACCGTCGATACTCTTACCGCGCGCACCACCCTCATCCGCTGCGAGGTTACCGACACCGGAATCGGCATTCCCAAGGACGCCCAGCAGCGCCTCTTCCAGTCGTTCTCCCAGGTCGATAGCTCCACCTCCCGTCGCTTTGGCGGCACCGGGCTAGGTCTCGCCATCTCTCGCCGCCTTGCCGAACTGATGAATGGGGAGGTCGGCGTCACCAGCGAACCCGGGCAGGGAAGTTGTTTCTGGTTCACCGCCCAGTTGCAGAACGTCGAATCCGCCGCTCTCCCGCTCAGCCCGTTCACCGGCCGCACCGCACTCATCGTCGATCCTTCCAAATGCACCCGCGAACAGTCGCAACTGCTGCTGGCCAAGCTCGGCTTCCGCGTCAATGTCGCCGGCTCGGTCCCCGAACTGTGCCAGATGCCGACTCCCGATCTGGTGCTCCTCAACTACCGCGTTGTCGATCTGGCCGGTTGGAGCGTGGTCGGCAATCTGCGGAGCCAGTTCGACAACCCGAAACTCCCGATCATCTATCAGGCCGCCCAGTGGCAACGCCAGCAAGCCGCTGCCGCCGCCGCCGCCGGTTGCCAGCATTTTCTCCCTCGGCCCGTTCGCCTCTCCCAATTGGAACGGGCCCTGCATGAGGTCCTCGCCACGCGCGAGGACCCCACACAGAATCTTCTCCATCTCTGCAACGCCGCCGCCGTCGCGCTTCCGGCGCGCTCCCTGCACGTCCTGCTGGCGGAGGATAACGCCGTCAACCAGAAAGTGGCCACCCGGATCCTCGAACGCCTGGGCGCCACCGTCGAGGTCGCCCGCAATGGCGTCGAGGCCCTCAACGCCGCCACCCGCCAGCGTTTCGACCTCATCCTGATGGACTGTCAGATGCCGGAAATGGACGGCTTCCAGGCCACCGGCGCCATTCGCGCCTCGGAGGCGGCCGGCGGCCGCCGCACGCCCATCATCGCCCTCACCGCCAACGCCATGCAGGGCGATCGGGAGCGGTGCGTCGATGCCGGTATGGACGACTATCTCCCCAAACCCGTCCGCAGCGATGAACTGTCGCTGATGCTCGAAAAATGGGTCCCGCGCTCTGCGTCGCCGTCTGCGTATGATGAAGACAGTGACTCTCTTCCGAACAACGTTGGCGCTCGTGCTGCCGGCCCTATCGCTCTTCGCGCAAGCTGACAACCGCTCGTTCGCCGAGCGCTACGGCCCCGCCATCGGGGCGCCGGTGCCTTCGTTCACCGCCGTCGATCAAACGGGCGCCTCTCGTACCCTCTCCTCCCTCGCCGGCACCAACGGCACGTGGCTGCTCTTCTTCCGCTCCGCCGATTGGTGACCGTACTGCAAAACCCAGTTGGTCGAACTGGGAATGCATGCCGATGCCATCCGCAAACTCGGCTACGGCGTAGCCGCCCTGAGCTATGACTCCCCGGCCGCGCTCGCCCACTTCGCCAAGCGCAAGCAACTCACCATCCCTCTCCTCTCCGATCCCGATTCGAAGATCATCGACGCCTTCGGCATCCGCAACGAAGCCATCCAGAGCGGCTTCGCCAAAGGGGTCCCCCATCCCGGCCTGTTCCTGATCGATGCCAAGGGCAAGGTGGAAGCCAAGTACTTCGAAGAGGACTACCGCGAACGGATCACCGTCTCCTCCATCCTCACCGGCCGCTTCGGCGAACGCGCCGCGCCCGTCGGCACCCCGGTCGAACGGGCTCGCATCCGCGTCACCCCTTCGGCCACCGCCACCGTCGTTCGTGGTGGTCAGCATATTCTTCTTTCGCTAGATCTCATGCTCGGCCGCGACCTCCACGCCTATGCCCCCGGCGCGCCTGAAGAGTTCATCACCGTCACCTGGAAACTGGCCGACTCGCTCGCCTTCAAGGCCGCCGCCCCCCAGTGGCCCAAACCGGAAAAGGGAAAGCTCTACGGCTATGACGAACCCATTCCCAACTACACCGGCCTCTTCCGCGCCACCCGTGAAATCACCATTGCCTCGCAACAGGCGCTCGCCAAACTCGCCCCTAACGGCGAAGTGGAAATCACCGGCGAGTTCCGCTACCAGGCCTGTAACGACCGCGTCTGCTTTCCGCCGGAAACCGTACCCGTCACCTGGAAACTGATCGTCGAAGGGCACGACCGCGAACGGCTCCCCAAAGAGCTCCAGCGCCCGGGTTTTTAACTACTTCTTCTCCGTCCAAGCCATCTCGGCGTCCGACTGCCGGACATAATTCGCATCGAGCGCTGCCGGGTGCCGCGCCTGCTCCCACGCCAGCCGCGCGATCGCCCCGGCCAGCATCCGCCGCTCCACTCCCAGCCCCAATTCGGCAAACGGTGCCATGTTCTGGAAAACGAAGGAGATATCGCCTTCCGGCAGCGTCGCCGTCCAGTCTTCCAACCGCGCAACCGTCTCCTCCGTCAGCGCCCGCGCCTGGTCGTCGTAGAGCGCCGCGTACACCTCACCCCGCCGCGCATCGAGTACGGCCGCCCGCAACGGGCCTTCCCCCAACAACGCCAGCGCCTGCAAATTCGAAACCCCTGCCGCCAGCGTCCCCAGCGCGGAGGCGAACCCCTTCGCCGCTGTCAAACCAACCCGGATTCCCGTAAACGTCCCCGGCCCGGCCGCGGCCGCAAAGAGCGTGATATCAGTCAGTTGCACGCCATGCCGCCCCAGCAGTGCATCGATGTGGCCGAACAGAATGTGCCCGTAGCCATCCACCGCTTCCAGGGCCACTTCCTCGATTACTCCATCCCGGTCACCCAACGCCAGCGAGCCGAACTCGGTGGTCGTATCAATCGCTAAAACCAATTCTTTCTTCACTGTACAAGCCGGAACACGCGGTCCACCGCGTAGGCCTTTCCGTTAGCGTTCAACCCGGTCACCCGCAAAACCATCACCCCGCCGCCTTTGGCCAGCGCCGGCGGAATCTGAAACTGCCCGTTCGCCCCGGTCCCGAGCACCCGGAAACCCTGTCCGTTGGTGGTCACTTCGGCGGTGACGAGATAGGTCATCGCGCGCGTCGCGCGCGTTTGGCGCTTCAATTTCACGTCAAAAAACGTGCCAGATGACAGCGGAATCGTGTCTTTTTGCGGCTCCGCAAGCGTAAAAGGCACCAGTTTTTCACTCGTTTCGACGTCCTGAACGGGCACCGGACGGGCTTCGAACTTGTAGCTTTTCGCCATCCCTTCCTTCTTCCCGTCGCGCGAAAGTTGCAGGATCCAGTCCTGGGTATCGGACGGCGGGGTGATCACAAACTTCTCGCCCTTCCAGTCTTTGTCCTTCGGGCGCATCGATTCGCCGGTGGCCGGATTAATCCAGTAAATGTCGTAGTTGTGCCGTTCAATCAGCACTTCCACCGGCCCCGCTGGCTTCTCGATGTACACCATGTACTCGATGCCTTCCAGCGCGATGGCGCGCCCGCCATCGACGTCGAAATACGGCTCCGAATCCCAGTACCTCGTCGTCGACATCAGGTCGAACCACGCCGTCAGCGCCTTCAGATCCTCCGCCGAATCGCCCTGCCGGTTGGCGGTGATGTACTGCGCATTCATGGTGGCCCGCCACAGTTTATGGCGAAATTCAGCCCCGGTGGCGCCCTTGGCGCCGGTAAAGCCTACATTGACGAACGGTTTGGCGTAGATCTGGCGTTCCACGGCGTTCAATGCATCGTTGTCGGAGCCGTAGACGATGTAGTCCATCCAGCCATCGGCCACCAGCGGCGCGGCGGTCAGCGCGGCATGGGTGGACCGGGGGTGGGCCATCGGGTCGTACAGCTTCATGGCGGTGCCAAGCTCTTTGCAGAACGCCCGGCCGTTGTCGTAGGTCTCAAATTGCTCCACCATCTGCCAGGTCACCCCATACGCCGAATACCGGGAGGCGACGTAGCGGGCGAAGCGTTCGCGCGACTGGCGGTCCGGCAGGAACTTGGCCAACTGGTTTTGCGGGTGGCCCAGCACCAGGTCGACGGTCATCCCCTTTTCGTTCATAAACCGGACCCGTTTATCCAGTTCTTGGAAGTAGGCGGTGTTGGGGCGGTCCGGGGCGGGGAAGGCGCGGGTGGGGTCGGCACTCAGCAGGAAGCCGCGCATGTGGTTGAACTTGTCTTTGGCTCGGGCTTCGATGGTCTGCTCGAAGGCGGCGCGGTCCATGCCGCCAAAGTTCATCAGCGTATCGCCGAACCACAGGTGCGGTTTTTTGCTCTCTTCGTAGGCGAAGTGGCGCACATTCCGGACGTGGACGAAGCCGGGATGGTCCGTTGGCGTTGCGTCGAAGGTGCCTTCTTTCCCATTAAAGCGGGGCAGGTTGGAGGTCAGACGGAAGGCCCATTGGCCGGGCTCGGTGGGGGAGAAGCGGATAACCATCCGGTTGCCGCCATCGTGGAAGGCGAACACCTGGTAGGTCTTAAATTTGGGCGAACGGATCTCGGCCCGCAGTTCGACCGACCAGTAGGGATTGGCGTGGGTTTTCGACTCCGCGGCGTCCAGCTCAAAGACAATTTCGCAGGGCGAATACGCCAGCACAGGCTGACAGACGTTTTGCGCACTCAGCGCAGCGGCGGCAAAGGCCAGACTAACGAGCCACTTCATTCCCATTCCCTAATCAATTAAACATACGACAATGCAAAGATGCGCGTGTTAATTGTGCTTCTGCTTTCTCTCTGCGTGGGTGCCAGCGGCGCCACGATCGCCGAGAAGACCACCGGTATGAAAAAGCTCAACGGATTGTTCCCCCTCTATTGGGACGAGAAGGGCGGAAATCTGTTTCTGGAAATTGAGCGGATGGGGGAAGAGTTTTTATACTTCACGTCGCTCTCGGCCGGGCTGGGCTCCAATGACGTGGGCCTGGACCGCAACCAGGTGGGCCAGGAGAGGCTCATGCGTTTCCACCGGGTGGGACCGAAGGTGATGCTGGTGGAGGGCAATCAGAAGTTTCGCGCCGTGTCGAACGACGCCGCTGAACGGCGCGCGGTCACCGATGCCTTCGCGTCGTCCACGCACTGGGGCTTCGCCGTGGCCGCAGAAGAGGGCGGCCGTGTGCTGATTGATCTGACGCCGTTCGTTCTTCGCGATGGCCACGGCGCCGCCCGCCGCCTCACGCAATCCCGCCAGGGAACGTACCGCGTCGATGCCTCCCGGTCCGCCGTTTATCTGGACCGAACGCGCAGCTTCCCGGATAACACGGAAGTGGAAGTTTCGCTGACGTTTACGGGCGAGCCCGCCGGCCGCTTTGTCCGCGAAGTCGCCCCCGACGCCGAATCGATCACGCTCCGCGAGCACTACTCCTTCGTGCGCCTGCCCGACAATGGATTCAAGCCGCGCGCCTTCGACACCCGGTCCAGCTTCATCCCGATGAGCTACGCCGACTACGCCACCCCGCTCGGCCAATCCATCCAGAAGCGCTTCGTCCTGCGTCACCGTTTGGCCAAGAAGGACCCCTCGGCCGCCGTCAGCGACCCGGTGAAACCGATCACCTACTACGTCGATCCCGGCACGCCGGAGCCCATCCGTTCGGCGCTACTCGAAGGCGCGCGGTGGTGGGACCAGGCGTTCTCCGCCGCCGGCTACCGTAACGCATTCCGCGTGGAACTGCTGCCGGAAGGCGCCGACCCCATGGACATCCGCTACAACATGATCCACTGGGTGCACCGGTCGACGCGCGGCTGGTCCTACGGCGCGGCGGTCAGCGACCCGCGTACCGGCGAAATTCTAAAGGGCAACGTGACGCTGGGCTCATTGCGCGTACGGCAGGATTACATGATTGCCGAGGGGTTGCTGGTGCCCTATGAAGAGGGCCGCCCGGCGAACCCGGCGATGCGTGAAATGGGGTTGGCGCGGTTGCGGCAGTTGAGCGCGCATGAGGTGGGCCACACGATCGGGCTGACGCACAACTTCGCATCGAGCGTGAATGACCGCGCGTCGGTGATGGATTATCCGCACCCGTTGGGGAAGCTGGGCGCCAATGGCGCCGTGGACCTTTCGGATGCCTACGCCGTGGGTATTGGCGAATGGGACAAGGTGGCGATCACGTGGGGCTATCAGGATTTTGCTCCCGGTGTGAATGAGGCCGCGGCGCTCGATGGGATGCTGCGCGCGGCAACGGCGAAGGGGCTGCGGTTCCTGGCCGATGATGAGGCGCGCGATCCGGCCGGGTCGAGCCCGGTGGCGCATTTGTGGGATAACGGCAAGAACGCGGTGGACGAGTTGACGCGCGTGATGGCGGTGCGGAAGGTGGCCATGGACCGTTATTCGGCGGCGGCGATTCAGCCCGGTCAGCCGATGTCGGAGTTGGCCAATACCCTGGTGCCGGTGTTCCTAATGCACCGTTACCAGACGGAGGCGGCGGCGAAGGTGGTGGGCGGTGTGGATTACAACTACGCGTTGCGCGGCGACGGGCAGACGGTGACGGCGGTGGTGCCGGCGGCCGAACAGACGCGGGCGCTGGAGGCGTTGTTGCGGACGCTCGACCCGGCGGCGCTAGAGATTCCGGAGAAGTTGCTGGCGGTGATTCCGCCGCTGGCCTACGGCTATCCGGAGACGCGGGAGCAGTTCAAGGGGCGCACGGGCCGGACGTTCGACCCGGTGGCGGCGTCCGAGAGCGCGGCGCATCATACTTTGGGGCTGTTGTTGCATGGGGAGCGGGCGGCGCGGCTGGACCAGTTGAAGGCGCGCGATGCGGCGCAGTTGGGGTTCGATGGCGTCTTGCGGCGGGTGTTGGCGGTGACGTGGGGCGCGGCGCCGCAGCGCGGGATGCGCGGGGAGATTCAGAAGACCGTGAACATGGCGGTGCTGCATCATTTGATGGTGCTGGCGGCGAATGAGGCGATGGCGCCCGCGGCGAGAGCACAGGCGCATGCGGCGTTGGCGGGATTGCGGAAGGATCTGTCGGCGCGGCGGGCGGGTGACGCGGCGTGGTTGGCGGTGTACTCGTTCGCCGCCGCGCAGATTGAGCGGTTTGAGCGGGACCCGAAAGTGGTGACGGTACCGCGGCCTGTTGAGCCGCCGCCGGGCCAGCCGATCGGGTGTTTGATGGATTGATTGCGGGATTCCTACCGGGGCCAGAGGGTGGTCCCGGTGGGTTGGTCGGAAGGTGAAGGATTCGAGTGTACGGCGCTACGGCGTGTTTGCGCGGAGGTGAAGAAGGGTACGGTGGCGCGGGACCATGCGGTCCGATTAGGCTTTATGGCGGCGGCGCGGTGGCATTCTCGCTAGCACCTATAGGACTTCCCGGTGGCTGGTTGGTTGGTAGATTCGAGCGCGGCGTGAATGCGGCATCGCTTGACCCGAAGGTGGGCACGTTAAGGCGGTTTGTGTGGTTGGAACTGAGCCCGGTGGCGGGTTGTTTGATGGACTCCTTCGCGCGGTGGTCTCGCGTTCTCCCACGGAGCCCAAAGCGGACGCGATGACGCG
>JBIKOG010000167.1:0-16802 GCA_044358225.1 Bryobacteraceae bacterium
CGACCACCACAACGCAGAGCCCAAGCCCTTCATCTGGACAGCGAGAGCTCAGGACATCCTGGCGAAAGTCATGCGGGCCCAGGACACGCTGAATAAACGACAGACTGTTTGAAGCAGACCACTAGCTACCGGGAAATCGTTCGTCCTCACCTGATCATTCTACGCGCAAACTACCAACAGCGAGTATTTAGTCGAGCTCAAACCGCCGCCGGTGAATCGCCAAAAACTCTCCTTCCGGCCCATACCGCTCCGCCACTAACATCGGTTGTCCCGCCCGCCGCAAAAACTCTCCCTCAATCGCGTCATTCCGCCTATGCCCGCGCAACTCCTTTCCCACAATCAACCGCAAATCGGCGTCAAATCCGATGAGCCCTCGGTCAAAAGCCTTGTCAAAGTGGGCCGCCAAGCATAACCCATTCCGCGGGTTCAGTCGTTCCGCCGGATACTCCGCCCACGGCAAAATATGGCTGGCGCTCAACAACGCCGTCACCGGATTCCCCGTAACACAACACCGTTCTTGATACGCCGCCAGCACAACCTTCCGGAAGTACCACTGGATGGTCCGCTCGGCCCGCGTCGCACTGCGCTCAGTCTCCACGCCCGGCCCCTCCAACTGCTCCAACCGTACCCCGCTCACTTCCGCCAACTCCTCCCAACGCCCCTGGAACTCCTCCCAAACCTGTTCGTCCAATCCACTACGCCTGTCCATGCCCTTAACCCCGCGCTTCTGGTGGGCCGGGTCCAACGATGCGAAGTTCGTCAACTTCATCGCCAAGCTCGACGGAGTCCGACCCAGCAAACCAGCCACTTCAATAATGCGCGGATTCCCCTTGTGCATCTTCCCGAATGGCATCGTGAAGTAAAGGCCCATCGCCACTATCACCTCATCGCGTGTCCACAGTCGCACCTTCATAAGGCCCACTATAACCCCCCAGCCCCCCTCACCCACTCCTCCAAATCCCGCCGCTCCCCCTTCCCCAGTCGCCCCAACACCTCCCCACCCACATCCCCCAACACCCACTCCACAAACCGCACCCCTCCCTGCGGCCGCCCCTCCCCCTTCACAAACGCCCGCGCCACCCGCACCCGCTCCTCCAAACTCAACTCCGGCCGGTACCGGTCCAACACATCCAACGCCCCTACCCGCCGCCGCCGCCCCAACCCGTCCAACACCTTCCCCACCATCCGCCCTTCCACCTCCCGCGCCAAATCAGCAAACGACAAGTCCCACGACACGTCCGCAAACCGGTACAACGCCTCCACCTCCGTTGGCCGCATCCCCAACTCCCACACCGTCTCCAACAGCTTGCCCAACCCCTCCATCGCCCCCCGGTTCCGAAACCCGCCGCAAATCTCCCCCAGCCGCGCAATCTGATCGTCCGCCAGCCCCCGCAACACCCGTCCCATCGCCCCCCGCCGGCTCCACCGCGGATCCTCCATCGCCAACCCAATCACCTGGCCCTGCAGCCGCCCCACCCCGCGAACCGTAACCCGCGTATGCTCCCACGCCCCAATCCGCATCGTCGACAATCGACCCGCCCACCGCGCCGCCTCCCGCCACGTCAACGCCCGCTCCACCCGCCGTGCGCGCAGCCGCCCAGCCTCCCCGTTCACATACCGCAGGATCGAGTACGCCCGCTCGCCCTCCTCCCGGAACAACGTCTCCACCCACTTCCCGCTCTGCGGGAATTCCACGAAAACACCAATCGTCCACATCGGCCCCTCCAGTCAGATATCCCCAAGAGGCGCACAAAACCAGTGGCTCAGAGTTTCGGGTCCTGCCCGCACATCTTGGCTCTCGCCAATTGGCACCGGTTTCTCTCCGGTTGCCGGACCAGTCTCGCTGGCCTCTCGGGATGCACTCCAAAAGACGCACCTCCCCCGCCGCCGGTTTCACCCGAGAATAGGAGGTAAGTGCTAACGACGCCCCGCCTCCTCCTCCGTCCCTGGCAAGCCGCCGACCGCGCCTCCCTCGTCGCTCTCAATGCCGACCCCGCCGTCATGCGCCACTTCCCCGCCCTCATGTCCGCCGCCGAAACCGACGCGATGCTCCAACGCATCCACGCCCACTTCGCCCAACACGGCTACGGCCTCTGGGCCGCCGAACTCCGCGCCACCGGCGAGTGCATCGGCTACATCGGTCTCAATATCCCCCGTTTCCAACTCCCCTTCTCTCCCTGCGTCGAAATCGGCTGGCGCCTCGCCGCCGCCCACTGGAACCAGGGCTTGGCCACCGAAGGCGCCCTGGCCGCCATGGAGTACGGTTTCCAAACCCTCGGCCTCTCCGAAATCGTGTCGTTCACAACCCCCGCCAACCTCCCCTCCCGCCGCGTCATGGAAAAGATCGGCATGACCCACAACCCGGCCGAGGACTTCGACCATCCCGCCCTCCCCGAAGCCCACCCCCTCCGCCGCCATATTCTCTACCGCAGGAGCAGAAATGGTTAACCGGAGGAGGGCGCCCATCGGATCGCCGAGCTAGCGTACGATTTTGAAACCGATCTTCACGGTCACTTGAAACTCCTCGACCGATTTATCTACGATCCGGCCTCGTTGATTCACCACCTCAAACCAATCCATGTGGTGAACGGTTTCGGCTGCCTCCGCCACGGCGGTCTTTACCGCTTCGGTAAAGCTCTCACGGGAGGTCCCGACGACTTCGATGATCTTGTAGATTCCTGGCATAGTTCCCTTTCTGTCACATGACGGCGGACGGTCAGTCTTTGAGATCCTTGACCAACCTCTTAATCGCGGCTTCGGTCTTTTCCAAACCCTCTTCGACTTCGTTCTTGGCCGTCCGCGCTCCGGCGGCGACCTTGTCGTCCCAGGTCGACATGCGGCCTCGCAGTCGAGAGGCTTCCGCGCGGAGATCTCTCGCCTCGGCGTTCAACTTGGCGCGAGTTTTCGCGGTGGCTTTCTTGGCCTTTGCCTCAAGATTGTCGATTTCGGCGTCAAGTTGATCCAACCGTTTGGCGAGAGCCACTTTTGCCTCAGCAGCTTCCGCTTTTGCGGCCCGCGCGGCTCGCTCGGTCGCTTCTTCGACGCTTTCCGCCCGGGTTTCCGTGGTTGTTTTTCTTTCCGACTGGCAGCTGAAGAGCAGGCCCGTCATCGCTACGAGGAGAATGGTTTTGGTCGGCATGCCGTCTTCTATGCACGCCGCCACCCAAACTCCGCCCGCCCGATGCCCCCAAAAGCAAAAAGGCCGGCCCGCCGCAGCGAACCAGCCGTTAAACCCAAACCGCAACGAGCGATCGGCCTACTGCACGCTGCCACGCAGCTTTTAAGCACCCGCCTTCACAGCCGTGCGGACAACCAGCGCAGACGTATTGCTCTTCATGATGTTTCTCCTAAGTGCTTGATGTTCGGCGATCACTCATCTCGCCTGCACCCCACTCAGCGAAGGTCCGGCCAGGATTTGATCACGCCCCCCAAAAAAGATCGAAAAACGCAAAAACATCCCTTCCGGAAAACCCAGTCACAAGCCTTCCCGCGTTGACAGAAAAGGACTTAGCCGAAAACCGCTTGACGCCGCATGCTAGGATGAAATTGTAGAGGCCCCGCGCCGCGGAAACATCCGCGGCCCGGGGCCTTTTTCATTTCCACTCTCGAAAGAGGATCGTATGACGAAAGAAGAACGCGCCGAAATCTCCCGGCGGAACGGAGCCAAGTCCAAAGGCCCAAAAACCGAAGAAGGCCGACGCCGCGTCGCCGACGCCAATACCACCCACGGTGTCTACCGCATATCGGCGACCGTCTTGGACGTCGAGAACCACGCGAGGTTCAACCAGCTTAGGGACGCTACCTTTGCCCACTGGGCACCTCGTGACATGATCGAGGAACAGTTTGTCGAGGAACTCGCCGACTATTCCTGGCGCATCAATCGCCTGCTCCTCAGCGCCACCGTCGATACCAATAGCGCAATCGAGCGGCTGCAGCAGCGAATCCCCGCGCCCATTCGCACCTCCGCCGCCATCTCCATCGTGGAAGTGGAGGCCAGCTCCCCGCAGGGCTCCCAGCAAATGATCCAGCGCCGCCTCAATGCGCTGATTGCGAACCGCGCAGCGGTTCTCCGCGAACTTCGCGCCATGAAGGCCGACAAAGTGTTGGATATAACCCAGTCCGCGTTCCAAATACAGGACTTAGCTTGCAATGAACCCGGGCAGCCCAACCCGCCAACCCAGCCGGAACCCAGCTAAACCCGAAACGGGGCGGCGCCCAACGACACCGCCGCCCGGCTCTTCTATATACTCGTCTATATGAAGAGCATCCTCGTCCAGCTCGACGACGAAACGATGGCACAGCTCGAACAGGTCGCCCCCGCCAAAAAGCGGGCCCGCACCGAGTTCATCCGCCAGGCCATTAAATCCGCGCTTCACCGCAACGAGTTCGACCTGATGCGCGAGGCCTACCTCAAGCAACCCCAGGAACTCGAAGATGGCGGTGACTGGGATGACCCCTTGGAATGGAACCCTGAGGGTACCGCCCAATGAGGCAGTTCGAGATCTGGTGGGCTTCGCTACCGCTGCCCGCCGGTCGCCGTCCCGTATTGTTGCTGTCGCGCAACGGGTCGTATAGCTACCTCACAAAGATCACCGCCGCGGAAATCACTACCCGCGTTCGTGGTCTCCCTGTGGAAGTAACGCTCGGCAGGAACGAAGGCCTTTCCACTCCCTGCGTGGCAACCATGGATAATATCCGCCCGGTACCGGTGGCCGCGCTCACCGAAAAAATCGGAGAGCTATCGGCCTCCCGCCATCGCATCGTAAAACGCGCACTAGGCCACGCATTCGACTGGGACGAACTCCGCCGGCTCTAACTAAGCCAGCATCTTCTCCACTACGTTCCCGTGCACGTCCGTCAGCCGGTAATCGCGCCCCTGGAACCGATAAGTCAGTTTTAAGTGGTCGAAGCCAAGTAAGTGCATACACGTCGCATGTAAGTCATGCACATGCACCTTGTCCTTCGTAACATTAAACCCTAACTCGTCCGATTCGCCCAGCACCGTCCCCGGCTTCACGCCGCCGCCGGCCAGCCACATCGTGAACGCGTTCGGATGATGATCGCGCCCGTCGCTGCCGCCCTGCACCATCGGAGTCCGGCCAAACTCGCCGCCCCAGATGACCAGCGTGTCTTCCAGCAACCCGCGCTGCTTCAAATCCTTCACCAGCGCCGCACAGGCCTGGTCGGTGTCTTTACAGTTCTTCTTCAGCCCGCTCACCAGCGAACCATGCTGATCCCAGGCCTCGTGATAGAGCTGCACAAACCGCACGCCGCGCTCCACCAGCCGCCGTGCCAGCAAACAGTTATAGGCAAAGCTCGGCTTGCCCGGCTCAATGCCATAGGAGTCCAACGTCGCCTTGGATTCCTTCGACAAATCCATCAGCTCCGGCGCCGAACTCTGCATCCGGTAGGCCATTTCAAACGAATTGATCCGCGTCGCAATCTCCGGATCGCCCGTCGTCGCCAGCCGCTCCCGGTTCATCGCCTGAATCGTGTCCAGCGACTCGCGCTGCGTCGCCGAATCCACCCCGCGCGGGTTGGACAAATACAACACCGGGTCGCCCGAGTTCCGCAACTGCACGCCCTGGTACACCGAAGGCAGGAACCCCGAGCCCCAGCACGAACTGCCGCCGCTCGGCCCTTTGGAGCCGCTCGAAAACACCACGAAAGCCGGGAGGTCTTTCGACTCATTGCCCAGCCCGTACACGCTCCACGCGCCCATTGACGGCCGCCCGAACTGCATCGAGCCCGTGTTCATAAGGAGCTGCGCCGGCGCATGGTTGAACGCATCGCTCACCATGGATTTCACAATGCAAAGGTCATCGACGACACCTGCCGTATGCGGCAGCAGTTCGCTGATCTCCGTGCCGGCCTGCCCGTGTTTGGCGAATTTGAACTTAGGCCCGAGTAACTTGGAATTCGGATTAATGAACGCGGCCCGATAGCCCTTCAGTAAGTCAGCGGGCGGCAGCGTGCCGTCGAACTTACTCAGCATCGGCTTGTTATCGAACATCTCGATGTGGCTCGGTCCCCCGGCCATAAAGAGGTAAATGACATTCTTCGCCTTCGGCTTGTGATGAGGCTGTTTGGGCGCCATCGGGTCGGTCGCCGCCCCGAGCAGCGAAGAGAGGGCCAGCGAGCCCATCCCGACGCCGCACTTTTCCATAAACCATCTACGAGCAATGAGGTTCTGCATGACTGACTCTTTCCTAAACGCCTCTCCGAGGTCCAACCCTGCCATCCGCCCCGCGGACAGCACTCCAGCTCCGACTCAACATTCCAACCAATCCAACCCCGCCATCGATTCCGGCGCCCAAACCACGCTGGTCCAGGTGGCGCCCGCCCGGGCGGGCCGTCGCGCCGCCATCCGCGCCGAACCCGCGATGCACCCGGCCCAGCGCCTCACCGCACTCCGGGTCCAAGCTCATGCGCGCACCCGCGCCGAGCGCAACCCGGCCCAGCCCGAAGTCCACACCACTTCGGGCACTTCGACCCAACCCTCGCCCGCCCCGGACGACCGCCGCGTCGCCATCCGCACCGAGCGCAACCCGGTCCAGCCCGAGGTCCACACCACTTCGGTCCCTCCGGCCCAGCCCGCACCCGTCCTGTCCGACTGCCGCGCCGCCATCCGCGTCGAGCGCAACCCGGCCCAGCCCGAGGTCCACACCACTTCGGGCACTCCGACCCGGCCCGCGCCCGTCCTGTCCGACTGCCGCGCCGCCATCCGCGCCGAGCGCAACCCGGCCCAGCCCGAGGTCCACACCACTTCGGGCACTCCGACCCGGCCCGCGCCCGTTCCGGATGCCATCCGCGCCGAACCTACGATGCACCCGGCCCCGCGCCTCATCGCACTCCGGATCCAGGCTAAAGCCCGCACCCGCGCCGCCATCAAACCCGACGGCCAAACCAGTCTGGCCTATCTGGCGCCTGCTCAGACCCGCGCCCGTGGGCGCCGCCAGCACTCGGCCGGCCGCCGCACTCCCTCCACGCAACTGCGCCAAGACCGCCATTCCCTATTCTTTCGTAATCGCTTCGTCCAGGTTCAACAGCACCCGGCTCACCGTCGTCCAGCCGGCCAACTGCCCCGGCGTGATGCCAGCGGGCAACTTCGGCGGATTCGCCGGATCGTCCGCTGCCAGCTCCCACGCATTCGCCGGATTCTTCGCCACCTGCTTGCCCAGCAAGGTCAGCAGCATGTCCGCCTCTTTGTCCGACGGCGCCCGCGAAACCACGCGCCGGAACGCGAACCGCAACCGGTCCTTATCGGTCGGCCCACCCTCGCGCACCGTCTTCAACGCCAGCGCCCGCGCGGTCTCCAAAAACAGAGGCTCGTTCAGCGTCGTCAACGCCTGCAACGGCGTGTTCGACCGGCTGCGCCGCACGCAGCTCATGTCCCCGTTCGGGGCGTCGAAGGCCTGCAACATCGGATACGGCACGCTCCGGAACCGGAACGTGTAGAGCCCGCGCCGGTACCGGTTCGGACCCTTCTCTTCATACCAGTTCTTCGGGCCGTAACTGGTCGGCGGTTGGAACAGGAACTCCGGCGCCGGCGGGAACACACTCGCCCCGCCCACCTTGGCGTTCAACAGCCCGCTGGCCGTCAGCGCAATGTCCCGAACCAGCTCGGCATCCACACGGAACCGCGGCGCCCGCGCCAGCAGCCGGTTGTACGGATCCTTCGCCACCAGCTCCTCGGTCACGTGCGAGCTCTGCCGGTAGGTGTTCGACATCACGATCGTCTTCTGCAGCTTCTTCAGGCTCCAGCCGTTCTCCATCAGGTCCACGGACAGCCAGTCCAGCAGCTCCGGGTGCGACGGCGTCTCCGCCTGCTTGCCCAGGTCCTCCGACGTGGCGACAATGCCCGTCCCGAAGTAGGCCTGCCAAATCCGGTTCACCATGCTCCGCGCCACGGTCGGCGACTGGCGGTCCACCATCCACTTGGCAAACGCCAACCGGTCCATCGGCCCTTCCGTCTTCGCTGCCGCGTGCAGGAACGCCGGCGGCCCGGCCTGGACGGTCTTGCCGGGCTTCAGGAAGTCGCCGCGCAGCAGCAGGTGCGTCTCGCGCATCTCCTCGCGCTCGGTCATCACCAGCTGCGTCGTGCCCGCCGGGTGCTGACGCCACAGCGTCTCAATCTCATCGTTAGCCTGCTGCCATTCGGGCACCGTGGTCCGGAAGCTCGCAAAGGTCAGCGCCGGCACCGCCTCGGCATCGGTCGCGTCGGTCGCCGACAGCCGGAACCGGCCCAGGTTGTAGTTCATGTTGTCGTCGGAGTTCCACCCGCCGTGCCGTTGGGACAGGAACACCTCCAACACCGTGCCTTCCGGGAAGTCCACCGGTTCGGCGAAGACGAATACCGCCTGCCGCGGCTGATTGCGGCGTCCCGGGCCTTCGTCGATGCCCCAGGCCGTCTCTTCAATGCCATCGATGGCGAAGTCGATCGGCCCGGTCACCCGGCGCTTACTCGTCTTGTCCCAAAAAGTGCTCGGGATTTGCGTCTCCGGCGGGTTCACGTCGGCCGTCGCGCGGGTGATTTTCACTTTGACCGGCTTGGCGTCCTTCTCCCCGGCCGGAGTCGCCTGCACTTCGAACTCGGTCAGCGCGCTGGTCCCGTAGATCGACCGGCCCGGCCCGTTCATCGGCAGGTTCGGGTCGTTCATCAGCTCCAGGCGGATGGCGCGGATGTTCCGCATCTTCGTCCGCAGCGTGAACTGCGGCTTGAACTTGGTGGGCGCGTAGCCACCCGCCACCACAGAGCCATCCTTCATCTGCAGGTACTTCTGCCCGCCGGTGGCGATGTCGTCAATATCGGGCCGCAACACCTCCCAGCGTCCCTGCTTCGCCTTCAACCGCGATTCCCAGGACGCCATTCGCGACTGCCAATCGGGCGACTTGTGCTGCAGTTCCTGCTCGATCTCGCGGATGCGCGCGAAGATCTCGGCGCGCTTCTTCTGTTCGGCCGGGGTGTAGACGGCGGCGTTGGCTTCGTGGCTATTGTTCAGCACCGCGAAGATCTTGTAGTACTCTTCCTGGGTCAGCGGGTCGTACTTGTGGTTGTGGCACTGGGCGCACTGAATGGTGATGCCGAGCATCGACTTGCCGAGGGCGTCCATGCGGTCGAACATCGCCTCCATCCGGAACTGTTCCGGGTCGATGCCGCCCTCTTCGTTGATCATCGAGTTGCGCAGGAACCCGGTGGCCACCTTCTGTTCCTGGGTGGCGTTCGGCAGCAGATCGCCGGCCAACTGCTCGATCAGGAACCGGTCGTAGCCCATGTCCTTATTCAGTGCGTTGATCACCCAATCGCGCCAGAACCAGACTTCGCGGGACTTGTCCTTTTCGTAGCCATCGGAGTCGGCGTAGCGGGCGGCGTCGAGCCAGGGGCGCGCCCAGCGCTCGCCGTAGTGGGGGGAGGCGAGCAGGCGGTCCACCTGCTTTTCATAGGCCTTCGGGGTCTTGTCGGCGAGGAAGGCGTCCACTTCGGCAGGGGTCGGCGGCAGGCCGGTGATGTCCAGATGCAGGCGGCGGAGGAGGGTCACCTTCTCGGCTTCCGGGGAGGGCTTCAGGCCTTCGGCTTCGAGCTTCGCCATGACGAAACGATCGATGGCGCCATTCGCCCACGCTGTGTTCTTCACGGCGGGTAGCGGGGACTTGGCGGGCGCGACGAACGCCCAATGTTTTTTGATCTCCACGCTCTTGGCGCCGATGGAATCGGGCCATTCGGCCCCTTCGTCGATCCAGCGTTTGATGATGGCGATCTGCTCGGGGGGCAGGGGTTTGGCGCCCATCGGCATGCGGGCCTGGTCGGATGTGCCGGCGACGCGCTGGTACAGCGAGCTCTCCGCGCTTTGCCCGGCCTTGAAGGTACGAGACGCGGAGGCCTTGGCGTCCAGCCGGAGCTGCCCCATCTGGGCCTTCGGTCCATGGCAACCCTGGCAGGAGGCCGTGAGGATGGGCTGCACATCGCGAGCGAAGTCAACGCGGGTCGCGGGGGGCTGCGCGAGGATTCCGATGGCTGCGGACACACCTGCGGCAAGGGCCCAAGAAGGACGGAGGGAGAGCATAGACATCCTTGCTACATCGTATCCCTTTCCGCACCCCAATTCCGCCCCCGGATTTCCCTTGGTACCGTGACACCAGGAAAGTCTGTGATTTGGGAAAGGTCCGAGGGCGCAGTCGCCGAGATCCTGGAGCCAACTCGGATTTCCCGGTACCTGTCCACACATAATCTTGGGCGATAGCGGGTGCCGGGCCCCCATGACATTGCCGCGCCTTTGTGTAGATTCAACACGATGGCATCCCCGGATTTCCCTTGGTGCCGTGACACCAGGGAAGGCTGAGGAATAGGGGGTGTCTGGTGGGGATTAAAGAGTCTGGAGGATGCCCCAGGCGAAGGCGGCGACGATCAGCCCGCCCCAGAGCAGCAGCGCCGCCATGGCTTTGCGATCGTGCACCGCCGGCATGCCGCGCAGGACTTCGATCGGTTCGATCCAACGCAGCATCGCCGCGATCTGCTGGGCCGACTCCTTCACCGTGTCCGTCGGCGCCAACGGGTCCGTCAGATCTACCCAGCGGCCGCCGGTGTCCTCAATGCCCGCCGCCCAGTACGGTGCGCGGCCGGACTTGGCCGTTACGTAGACGTAGCGGACGTAGACCTTAGCAATCTCGTCGCGCGGCACCCACTCCGGCGGCACACCGCAGGGGAGCGGGCCGAAAGCCTTTCCTACGCCTTCGGCGGTGACGCGGATGGTCTGGCGGTTGGCGTAGCCGACGGCCAGGCCGTAGGCGAACAGGACAAACAGCGGGGTGCCGGCCAGGGTGTCCGAATAGCGCGCCGCCGAGACGCCCCACGCGCCCAGGCCCACCGGGATGGTCAGCAGGAAAACCGCCCACAAAGGGAACAGCCGGTAGGAGCGTGTGTACTCATCCATAAGAGGGGGGTCCCCTCAGAGTGCCACGAATAGGGCCTGAACGGCGCAACCCCAGAGAATGCTGGCGAGCCCGGCACCCGTCCAGTACCAAACCACTCGTTGACCCACCGGGTCCGCTTTGGGAGGGCGGCCACGCAGCTCTTCGATGGGCGCGCGCCATTCCAGCGAACGGGCGATCGAGTGGGCCTGCTGCCAGACGGTCTCATCCGGGAGGCCCGTCGCGGAGAGATCGAGCCAGGTGCCATCGGTGCGCTCCACACCGGCGGCCAGGTAGAAGATCCCGCCGAAGCGCGTCGGCATGTAGGCGTGACGGACGTAGACGCGGGCGACCTGGGCGTGTTCGACCGTTGGCGTGGCAGGCTGGACTGGCAGCGGGCCATTCTCGATCTGGATCCCCTCGCGATTCACGACGACGCGAATCCGGTTGCGGAACGAGACCGCTATTCCGTAGCCCAAAAAGGCGAACAGCGGCAGGCCGGCTACGACATCCCGAATCCCTTCCCGAAGCAGCATGGCGACAGCGATCGTGTAGAGGCCGATGAACACGAGCGCCTTCCAGCGCTCCGTCAGACGATGCTCCGTCGAGTAGATCTCCATATCGATCCAGGCGCGGCGGCGGGTCGCAACTTGTCACCGGACCCGCTACAATCGGGGTGCCATGAATCCCGAAGTCAAAGCCGCGGCCCACGAGGTGGGCGAAGCCACGAAGCTGTTGGCCGATAAGGTCGAAGCGCTCGCTAAGATCGCCGCGTCGCAAGCCGAGCCGTTCCTCGACGAGGCCATCGCCAAGATCCGCGAACTCGCCGACAAGGCCGAAGCCGCGCTGCACAACAAACCCTAAAGCTCGATCAGATACATCTGGCGGCCGCCATTGTGGGCGGAGTCGATGACCACCTTGCGGCCGTCGGGGCTGGAACGGGGATGGGTGTCGCAACGCCATTCGCCGGTGTATTCGGGAGGCGCGTGGAAGCTGCCCAGCGGGCGGCGGACGCCTGTCTGGACGTCGTACAGGTAGACGTTCTGGTTCCGCTCCTTGTCAGGGTAGGTGTCGTTCAGGATCCAGCGGTTGTTGTCCCGGTTCAGGTACGTGCAGTGGCCGTTCACCGTCATGACGTCCGGCCCGACCACTTCCACCTGGTCCGTCCGGTCCTTGTACAGGTAGAACTTGTCGCCCTTCGACGGGTGCCAGGCCCAGGCGAGGATATGGCTTGGATCGCGCCAGATGAAGTGGGAGGTCTTGCCGTGGGGGTCGGTGACGTAGAGCTCCTTGCCTTGCGCGTTGGCGGTGAACAGGCGGGTGGAGAAGCTCTTCCCCTCCTTATCGCCACGCCAGCGGTGGAGGAAGATGAACCGGGAGCCATCGGGGCTGATGAGCAGGTGGTTGAACCAGTGCTTGGCGTTGTTGGAATAGCCGCCGGGATAGGGGATGGCGGCGGCGTCGGCGACGCTGATGAGCAGGGTTCGTTTTCCGGTGGCGAGGTCGACGCGCCAGATGCCGACGTCGTCGGGGATGCGCTTGTCGAAGTTGGGGTCGGGGACGCCGGCGTAGCCGTAGCCGGGGCGGACGTCATTGAGGCGGCGGAAGTCGCAGGTGATGCCCCACTTGCCGTCGGGGCTCAAGGTGTAGACGGGGCTGGGGATGGTGCGCTTCTTCCCGGTCTTCACGTTCATGATGTGGCTGACGAATTGGCCGTCGAGGCGGTCGTTCCAGATGACATCGGTCTTCGAGCCGGGGATCCACTGGAGCATGCAGCCCTGTTGCCAGTTCCAGGCGGTGGAGGCGCCGAGGTCGGTCCAGCGGTCCTTGTCCCCGGTGTCGATGAGGCCGACGCGGATGGAGTCGGTGGCGAGCGGGGAGCGTCTTTCGAAGGTCACTTCGTTGGAGAGGACGTAGCGGCCGGTGGGGTCGAACTGGAGCTTGTCGTAGTAGCCGAACCAGTGAAAACGGGGACCTTTGGTGATCTGGCGGACGGGGGAGCCGGCGGCGAGGGAGGCGAGCAGGGCGCGGCGGGAGAGCAGCGGCATAGGATTCCACTATAATTAGAAACTCGCATCATATTTTGGGCTTCCACAGCCGATAGACTTTTGTACTGGCTGTCACGTGCGTGAAATTGCATACTTTGGAGACACTGGTTGTCTAGAATTCCTTTTGGTATCGGCTTTCTGAGCCTGGCCGCGGTTGTTGGACTGGCGCAGCGCGCGCCGACGAATGTCCCGTCGTTGAAAACGGTGGCGGTGCCGGGGCCGGGAAACCTGTCGACCTACGTCCGGGATAACGCGGCGCTGCTGGCGTTGGGCAAAGCCCTGTTTTGGGATATGCAGGTGGGCAGCGACGGGAAGACTGCCTGCGCCTCGTGCCACTTCCACGCGGGTGCCGATCACCGGTTGACGAACCAGTTGGCGAATCCGGCTGGCGCCTTTACCCCGAACTATAAGCTGACGGCGGCTGATTTTCCGTTTCACCGGCTGGCGAATCCGGACCAGCAGAATTCGCAGGTATTGCGGGATGTGACGTACCGGGCCGGGTCGGCCGGGATGTTCAACCGGAAGCTGCAAGAGGTGTTGCCGGGCGTTGCGGGGGAACTCGCCAGCGACGTGCGGGATCCGGTATTCCAGGCCAGTTCGCTGAACGTGCGCCGGGTGACGGATCGGAATGCGCCGTCGGTGATCAACTCGGTGTTCAACTTCCGGAACTTTTGGGATGGACGGGCGAGCGAGACGTTCTCGGGCCAGTCGCCGTTTGGGTTGTCCGATACAGTGGCGGCGGTGTTGACGTCGGCGGGCGGGACGCTGAAGGCGGAGGCGCTGCGGCTGGAGAAGTCGAGCCTGGCGTCGCAGGCGGTGGGCCCGGTGTTGAACCTGTCGGAGATGTCCTACGACCGGAGCTGGGGCAAAGTGGGCCGGAAGCTGTTGCCGGCGCGGCCGTTGGCGAACCAGCGTGTGGCGGCGGATGACAGCGTGCTGGCACGTTACGCCAATGCGCAGGGGCGCGGGTTCGCGCGGGGCACCACCTATTTGGACTTAGTGAAGGCGGCGTTCCAGCCGGCGTTTTGGGAATCGACGCAGACTGTGGAGGCCGATGGCGACCGGTACACGCAGGCCGAGGCGAATTTTTCGGTGTTTTTCGGGATCGCTGTGCAGGCGTATGAGGCGACGTTGGTATCGAACGACAGCCCGGTGGACCGGTTTGCCGAGGGGAATCTGAATGCGCTGAGCAATTCGGCGATCGCCGGATTGCGGCTGTTTATTGGCCGCACGGGATGCAGCAATTGCCATGCGGGCGCGGAGACGACGTTGGCGACGCACAGCGGGTTTAATAGCAACGATCCTTTGAAACAGGGGCGCGATACGGGCTTCTTCCACATCGGCGTTCGGCCGATTGGGGAAGACGTGGGCCTGGGCGGCAACGATGGCTTTGGGAAACCACTGGCGAGCGTACTGCCGACCGACAACTCCCCCGCATCGGCGCGGGGACGTTTCAAGACGCCGGGGCTGCGGAACGTGGAGTTTACCGGTCCGTATTTCCACAACGGCGGGCAGGCGACGCTGAAACAGGTGATGGAGTTTTACAACCGCGGCGGGGATTACGCGCCGAATCCGGTGAATGGTCCCGATATCAAGCCGCTCAACCTGAGCGCGCAGGACCAGGCCGATATGATCGAGTTTCTGAAGGCGCTGACGGACGACCGGGTGAAGTTTGAACGGGCGCCGTTTGACCACCCGGAGCTGTGCGTCCCCGATGGCCACACGTTGCGCGCCACCGGCGATCCGGCGACGCCGCTGAGCGCGGCCGACCGTTGGGTGGGGCTGGCGGCTGTGGGCCGGAATGGCAGCAGTGTGCCGCTGCAAACCTTTGAAGAGCTGCTGGCGGGCGTGGGCAACGATGGCAGCCGGGCCCACAACATGACCGATGCCTGCGCGATTGAGGCTGTGACGGCCACCGGTTTTGTGCCGGCGAACGCGGCCAGTTTCCAACGCAGCGTGTTTGCGGCGGATTCGATTGGGAGCGCGTTTGGCACGGGCTTCACGAATGCGACGGCGGCGGCGGAGACCAATCCAGCGCCGACGACGCTGGCGGGTTTGACGCTGACGATTGAAGACTCGGCTGGAGTGGCGCGGCAGGCGCCGCTGTTCTTCGCTTCGCCGGGGCAGGTGAACTTCCAGGTGCCGGCTGGCGTGGCGGCCGGGCCGGCGAGCATCGCGGTATCGGGTGCGGCTGGCGCGGCGGCGCAGCGATCGGAGATTCTGGTGCGCGGTGTGGCGCCGGGCTTGTTTGGCGTCAACGGTTTTGCGGCGGCGAATGTGATCAGTTATCAGGACGGCGGGCAGACGGTGGCGAACGCGGTTCGCGTGACCGCGGCTGGCGCCGTTGAACTGAACCCGATCGATCTGGGCCCCGATGGGCGGCAGGTGTTTTTGATCCTTTACGGAACGGGCATTCGGGCGCACGCCGCCGATGTCACGGCGCGGATTGGGAACACGACGGTGACGGCGGCCTATGCGGGCGCGCAGGGCACCTTCGCCGGGCAGGACCAGATCAACATTGAAATTCCGCGTAGTTTACGTGGAGCAGGAATCGTCGACGTCGTGCTGAACGTCGACGGACAAGTCACCAATGTGGTGAAGATACACATCCAGTAGACCTCTGGATTAGCTGTTAACCCAAACACAATAGGAGCATTGAGAATGAACACGAATCACGTCCGCACTTTCGCGGCGTTGGTGGCCGGCGCCGTAGTGGCCGCCGGTACCTGGAATCTGGTGAACGCGCCGGCGGTACAGGCGCAGACGGCCGTCGTCTATGACGCCGCCGCGGTGAAAAAGGGCCTGGACATCGCCCCGGTCACGCTGGATTTCACGGGGAAAGACAAGAATCAGGTGGGCTATGGGAGCTACCTTGTGAACGCGATCGGCGGCTGCAACGACTGCCACACGAACCCGGCGTACAAGGCCGGCGGCGATCCGTTCCGCGGGCAGACGAAGGTGATCGACAAGGCTACCTATATGGCCGGCGGCAATGTGTTTGGGCCGTTCACGTCGCGCAACCTGACGCCGAGCGCGCAGGGTCCGGTGACGGGCAGCCTGGCGAATTTCAAGCAGGTGTTCCGTACGGGCGTCGACTTGGCCAAGCTGCATCCCCAGATTTCGCCGCTGCTGCAGGTGATGCCGTGGACCGTGTATCAGGACATGAACGACGTGGAAATCGAAGCGATTTTTGCGTATCTGACCGCGATTCCGTGCCTGGAAGGCGGGCCGGGAGAGAAGCCGAACCGCTGCGCGCCGGCGACGCCGACCTCGGCTTCTGCCAAGCCGAAGAACATCACGACGGAAGCGTTCCAGATTGGTCTGGACGGTTCGGGTTCGGTGGCTTCTGACGGTGGGAAATTGACGTACAAGTGGTCCAGCGCCAAGGGCAGCCCGGTGGCGACGATCATGTTCGCCGACACCGAAAAGCCGGTGGTGCAGTTCAACACGCGCGGCCCGATCGATTATGTGATCGAGCTGGCGGTGACGGACGCCAAGGGCACGACGGCGACCGATACGGTTAGCGTGAAGTACGTCGGCCGGTAGGTCTGGTTGATTTGTGGTTTGCGACGCCCGCCGCTCGTTGAGCGGCGGGCGTTGTATTTGGTGGGGGTTCTTCGGCGGTTTCTGACCTTCGGCGGGTGGTGTCGCGTCTTGGGGGACACTGCTGTTTTGGGGTTACGGGCCGAACTGCGTTGGGGGGCTGCCCGCAGTGTCCCCCGGGGGTGGAGTTTATCCTACATACCTTCGGCGGGTGGTGTCGCGTCTTGGGGGACACTGCTGTTGTTGGGGCTACGGGCCGAACTGCTTTGGGGGGCTGCCCGCAGTGTCCCCGGGGGTGGAGTT
>JBIKOG010000481.1:0-5005 GCA_044358225.1 Bryobacteraceae bacterium
CGACGACGATCCCTTCGTCGCACTACACACAATCAACGAAAGGAGCCCCAGTCACCATCTCATTCCTTTAGGCTCATCCTTCGATGAGAAAATGCTGTTTCCGGGCCATACGCCATCGCGCGGCTGTCGATATATATTCCCGGGCGTTGGAAGATCTTCGGAATCGTTTGTCTTCCAGCTGGAAAAGCTGTCATTTGAGCAATGACTTCACTGCGGTATTCCTTTGCGTCCACTTCTCGGCGAGTTGAGCGGCCCCGGACAGCTGTGTCTGTGAGAGAGAGAACGCCTGGTGAGTTCTATGAGTTCATCAGCGGCTTGGTTTTTCGTCACCTCCGAGATCAAAAGCCTCGTTATCGAAAGTGCCCCTGCGGGCGGAGAGGCGACCACCCGGAGCCTTTTCCCGCCGGCCACTTCCGATCAGCGCTAACGACTTGAACCACAGCTTTGTGATATAAACAGGCTCTACGCATGAAACGATTTATCGCGGTTTTTCTTCTTCTTGTATGCCCGACTTTTGCGGCTCTCTCAAAGGAGCAAAAGATCTTTGACTTTACAGTCTTAGCCCAAACATTTGCCACCAATTATGGGCCGTACCACTGGAAAGTGAGAGCCCTTAACGTTGATGCCCTAAATCTAAAGCCGTGGTTTGCCAAAGTGGAGGCCACCAAAGACGACCTCGAGTTTCTGGACGTTCTTGTTGATTATGTTGGGGTTTTACAAGATGGCCACGTTTCTCTTTCATTCCCGGCCAGCTTCGAAGCCACGCTGGGCTTCTCCACCGACCTCTATGACGGCAAGGTCCTGATCGATAGCATCAGTCGGGAACAGCAGCCGCGGAGTCGTTTCCCTGCGGTCATCGGCGATGAGTTGGTGTCGATGGATGGCGTTCCGGTCAACCAATTGCTGGACCGTTTAGCCAAGTATAAGATGACGGGCAATCCCCGAGCCACCCGGCGCCAAGCCGCCGGCCTGTTAACAATTCGACCGCAGGAAGTGATTCCGGCCGCCGCATCGCTCGGCGACACAGTGGAGGTCGAGGTCCGGCGCGCCGCCAGCGGCACACTCGAAAAGTACAAGCTCCCCTGGACCAAAATTGGTGTTGCGTTCACCGACCTTGGGCGCGTTCCCACAGCGCTGACCACCGCCAAGCAGGACTCCCGCCCGTCGGCGCTCGAAGACCACTCGCTGCCTCCGTACATGCGACCCCTCGCGCCACTCCTGAATTCCCGGTTGCCGCGCGACCCAGAAGGCGTGCTTAACTTCGGCAGCGACTCGCCAATCTATGCTTTCCCTACCGGATTCCGCCTTCGTTTGGCCGGTGGGCCAGACTTCTTTGCCAGTGGCACTTACGTTGTCGAAGGCAAAACGATTGGTTGGATCCGTATTCCTAGTTTTGAGCCCCCCAGCGAAGAAGAGGCCATCGAGACCTTTGAACGGGAAATCGCGTTCTTGCAGGAAAACACAAACGGCCTGGTGATCGATGTCATGCGGAATCCGGGAGGTTCGGTGGCCTTCAACGAGGCTCTGCTGCAACGGCTGATTCCCAACACCTTCCGTACGATCGGATTCGAACTCCGCGCAACCAACTCCTGGGTGCAAAGCTTTGCTGCTCAATTGTCGCTGGCACGCCTGTTCGGTGTCGAACCCTGGGTGCTCCAGCATCTCGAAAACAATTACAAGGACGTTTTGCAGGCCAATCGCGAAGGTGGCAACACTGGATCCATCTCGTTGAACCAAACTGGATCCCTTATTCTGCTCCCCTCGCCAGTGACCTACCGCAAGCCGCTCATCGTGCTGGTCGATGACTTTTCAGGCTCGTCTGCGGATGCTTTCCCGGCGGTGATTCAGGACAATGGCCGTGGGAAAATTGTCGGTTACCGGACCATGGGACTGGGCGGAAATGTGGTCGAGTTCGCCGGCACGGTGTACTCGCAGGTCACCGTCAGGGTGACCCAGTCGCTCATGACGCGGCGGGAGCCGGTAGTTACCACTGACCTTCCGACCGCACCATACGTGGAGAACATCGGCGTGCGTCCGGACATCGAACTCGACTACATGACCCGTGAAAACCTCCTGAACCAGGGCACCTCGTTCGTCAACTCCTTCACCCGCATCATTCTCGATCAGATCGGGAACTGAATCGGCCCCACTACATTCAGTTCTACATCTATCGTTTTAGGCAACGGCAATCGGTTGCGGAGCCTGTGGCTCTCGCAAACCTCGAAGTTGCTTATAGATTTGGGGGGGGCCTCCCTTCTTTCGATTCCTATGGTCGCCATTTCTCGGTGGTCCTGACTACGGCTTTCGTGGTCGTGAGATCCTAGCAAAACTGCATCACCGCGTATGGCCCGAAAACTCGATCCGCCGAATCCCAACTTCAACCAAGGGTTACATCTCCGTCCGAAACTTCCGGATTTGCGAGTCGGAGAGTGTCCCGGAAACTCCGCGGATCAAACAGGAGACGCCAAAATCGTGGACACGGCGCATAGCTCCTGCGCGCCAGCCGTTCATGACTGATGCCAGCGTGGCTGCGGTCATGACTACGCGGCTTGATCGGGCGGGTTGAGATCGGCCATTGCTGGTTCAGCCAGACCGCCAGAGAGATCAACAGGAAGCGGAACGGGTCCAGCACTTTGACATCGGATCATCTCATTATCGACGACGCCAGGGATTATCTCCCGCTGTTTCAGATAGATCGAGTTTCCGGGCCATATGGGGTCCGGCCGAAAAATGGCACGGTCAACCCCCCGGAAAGACTACCGCGGCTGAATCCTCCATGAGGTACCCCCTCTCAATGAGGTACCCCAAAACATGGCACGGTCAGCCACTCGCAATATCCACCGTTAGGGAACCTTCCATGGGTCTGCCTTACGATGGGCACCCCCAGGTGAACCGCCGCCGAAACTACCATGAGGTACCCAGCTACCATGGGGTACCCCGAAACTGGCATGAGGTGCCCCGCTGGCATGAGGTATTCATGGAAGACCCCTACCCATTGAGACTTTTGCGAACCGTGCGCAGCACCCTCGCCGGAAACCTGCGGCTAGGTCTACCTGCTCCCCGGTGCGGTACGATGACTTTTATGAACCCTTGGTTGAAATTTACAGTAGCTTGCGCCCTTGTCGCGTCCGGCCTCAGCGGGGCTGAGAGCAGGGCCGGTTGGCGTATGGAGCGCGGTGAGAATCGCGAACTGTTCGCGATTCCTAGGACATGGAATCACGATTTTGACGGTCCGACCGGGCCTTACCGCTGGGGTATCGTATCCGCTACGTGCGAGCAGGGCAAGAGCCAGTCTCCGATCGATATTGTTCCGAGTCAAACCGTTGGCAGCGCGAGTGCCGCGCCGATCGTCCTGAATTATCCGAAGACCGGTTTGGTTGTTGAAAACACTGGTCATGTGATCGAGGTTCCGTACGAAACCAGCGCCTTTGCGATGATCGAAGGGACACCGTACGACCTGCTTCAGTTCCACTTTCACACGCGCAGCGAACACGCCCTAAACGGCGCTTTGTACGATCTTGAGGTGCATTTTGTACATCGCGCGGCATCGGGGCAGTTGGCGGTTCTGGGCTATTGGGTCAAGGGTTGCAATCTGTTGGACACCACATGCAAGCCGAATCTCGTGCTCGACGAGATTTTCGCCAACGCACCGGAGACTAAGGGTGAAAAGGATACTCACAAGGAACTGAACCCGTTCGAATTTCTACCGGTTCGCCGCACCGGCACCGGTGGCGTTTTGGAGAACTATTACAGCTACGAAGGCTCGCTGACAACGCCTCCCTGCTCCGAGGGCGTCCGGTGGTTTATGTCGAAGGATGTGATCACGGTGGCGAACGAATCGCTAAAGAAGTTCCGGTCAATTATCGGCAACTTCTCGACGTACAAAAACTTTCAGTTCAACTACCGGACGTCGCAACCGCTGAACAGTCGCGAGGTCCGCTCCTTCGGCAGCAACTAGTTCGTAGAACACTTATTGCACTATTGTTTTCAATGACTTAGGAAATGCCACTCCGCTCGCATCATGGGCGTCCCCGTTTCGGTTTGCCGTTCGGGCAGGACAGGCTTCTGCCCACCTGGGCGGCTATCGCCCCGTGGGAATCTGCTAACTTCCAGCATTCCGCCAATGCATACGGCGTATGGCCCGAAAACCCGATCCGCCGAATCCCAAGGCCAACCAAGGGTTACATCTCCGTCCGAAACTTCGGGATTTGCGAGTCGGCGAGTGCCCCGGAAACTCCACGGATCAAGCAGGAGACACCAAAATCGTGGACACGGCGCATACCTCCGGCGAGCCAGCCGTTCATGACTGATACCAGCGTGGCTGCGGTCATGACTGCGTGGGGTCAAGCTGCGGCGCGATAGTAGTAGTTCAGCATGCCGCCCAGGCGCCCCCGGCGTTGGACCTCACCTACGTTGCCGAGATGGCCAGGCTCTGGGCTGATCAGTTGGTTCGCCAGACCCTGGTGATTGCGCTCGCTGTGGTAGTGCTCCACAAAGTTCGGAACGGCCGTTCGCAGCGACGCCTCCCCGAAGAAGATCATCCGGTCCAGGCAGGACTCCTTGATGCTCCTGACAAACCTCTCGGCGTGGGGATTCAGATTAGGCGATCGGGGCGGCAACTTGACCGATTTCACCCCCGCGGCCTCCAGTGTCGGCAGGAACTCCGCCGTGAACAGCGCGGTATCGGCCCAAGAAACCACCAGCCGCGCGCCGACAGGGAGTATCGAATCGATAGACCCCCATGCCTTACAAATCGCCGCCCACAGGGCGGAAGCTTCTCTCTTTCACCCGTTTTTCAACTTCATATCCACGCTGAACCAAGAAACATCATCACCCCTTCTTCTTTGCCTACTGCGGTCCAGTCTTCCGTCTGCCGGGTTGCGTCGCCGCCCTGTTCAGCCTGCAGCCAGACGAATCCCCCCCTACTGGCGATTCCGGTCCAAGCCGAACAGGATTCCGGGGTGAAAGCGAACAGCATTCCGGGCTGAAGGCGAACAGGATTCCG
>JBIKOG010000390.1:0-4998 GCA_044358225.1 Bryobacteraceae bacterium
CGCCGCCGGGCGGGGACGCAACCGGTGGGGAATGTGCGGGGGGCTGATGACGGGCGAGGCGCCGCCGGGAGGGACGCATGCAGGTCGGAGTATGTCGGGCGTTAGGCCCGGTCGAGGTCGGGGTGGGCTTTGGCCCAGTCGAGGTATTCCTGGACGGAGAAGAATGTCTTGTGTTTGTAGAGGCGGCCGGCGTCCTCGACTTTGTGGGTCCAGTTGAAGCTCCAGGAGTCTCCGGTGTCCTTCATCCACTTGGCCAGGCGCTTCTCCATAGCGGCTTCGATGGCGGGGGCTTTGCCGATCAGATTGTTTAGTTGGAAGGGGTCGGCTTTGATGTCGTAGAGGACCCAGGGCTTGTCCTGGTAACGGGCGTACATGTGCGTCGCCGTCCGAACGCCGCGCCAGCCGGCGTCGGTGCCGTCGCCGGTGAAGGGGCCGAAGATCTGGAAGAAGGCCGAGTCGGGCGCCTTGCCTTTGCCGGTGACGATGGGCTTGGAGAGGTTCTTGCCCTGCATGGCGGCGGGCGGGGTAAGGCCGGCCATGCCGAGGAGGGTAGGGGCGAAGTCGACGTGGGTGAAGAAGACGTCGCTTTGGGAGCCGGGCTTGATGTGGCCGGGCCAGCGGATGAAGCCGGGGACGCGGATGGACTCTTCCCAGGGTTTGCGTTTGAGGCGCTCGCCTTGGGAGCCGAGCATGTCGCCGTGGTCGGAGGAGTAGAGGACGATGGTGTTCTCGCGGAGGCCGAGTTCATCGAGCTTGGCCATGAGGCGGCCCACTTGATCGTCGATGGCGGTGACCATGCCGTAATACTCGGCGATGGCGGCGGGCGGGGGGACGGGCGTTTTGCCCTTCTTGTAATTGGCCCGCATGGTTAACTTACTCGGATCGTACTTTCCGGAGTAATTGGCGGGGGCTTTGTAGGGGTCGTGCGGGGGGCCCCATTGGACGGTGAGGTAGAAGGGACGAGGGTCCTTCTTAACGCCCTCGAGAAACTCGACGGCGACATCGGCCCAGCCTTCGGCTTCGAACTTGCCGAACTCGATGGGGGTGGGATTGTCGCGGAAGTAGTGGTTTTCGAAGTGCTTGTGGCTGCACTGGTGGGCGGCCCAGAACTGGAAACCCTGGCGGCGGGGGCCGGGGGGCACCCAGCCGGGTTCCCGCTGGCCGCCATCGAGGTGCCACTTACCCACGAAGCCGGTTCGGTAGCCGGCGCCGGATAGGACTTCGGCGAAGCTGACGTGGTCTTCGCGGAGACGGAGATCGTTCGCGATCATGCCGTTGCGGTGGCAGTATTGGCCCGTCAGAAGAATGGCGCGGGCTGGGCAACAGACGGGCGTGTTGGCGAAGGTGTGGTGGAGCGTGACGCCTTCGCTGGCGAGCTTATCGATGTGCGGGGTTTTGACCTCCGCGTTGCCCAGGCAGCCGACGGCGTGGTAGCGATGCTGGTCTGGCATCAGAAAAACGATATTCGGCCGCTTAGTTTCGGCCGCCGCTGCTGCCGCAGAGGCGGCGACGAAGGCGCGGCGGGTTAACCGATTTGTTTGTCCCATGCTTCCAGTTTTCCTCTCAATTCGGCCGCGATTTCGGGGTGGACGTAGAACAGGTCGCGGGTTTCGCCGGGGTCGGCTTCGAGATCGTACATGTTGTTGATGCCGCCATCGAGGACGAACTTCCACTTGCCGCTGCGGATGGCGCGGACGCGCTTCTGGGGGCGGTTGATGCGCCAGAAGAGGTCGCGGGGCTTTTCGGCCTTCTTGTTGGCCAGGAGGGGGGCGAGGTCGATGCCGTCGAAGGGTTCGGCGGAGGCTGGCTTGACGCCGGCGGCGGCGGCGATGGTGGCGGTGAGGTCCATGGACATGGCGACTTGGCTGCTGACGCGGGCTTTGGGCAGGCGGCCGGGCCAGCGGAGGAGGGCGGGGACGCGGAGGCCGCCTTCCCAGAGGGATGCCTTGGCGTGCCGGAAGGGGCCGTTGTCGGAGAGGCGTTCGCCGCCGTTGTCGTTGGTGAAGATGACGAGGGTGTTCCCGGTGAGGCCGAGGCGATCGAGCGTGCCGAGGACGCGGCCGATGGCCGAGTCCATCGATTCGAGCATGGCCTTGTATTCACCGCCGCGCGTGCCGTCGTACCAGGTCTTCAGGTCGCGCACCGTTTCCGGGTGGCCGGGGCCCTGGAAGGGCCAGTGGACGGCGTTGAAGGGGACGTAAGTGAAGAACGGGGTGGACTTATTCGCCGTTATGAAGCGTTCGGCGCGTTCGGCGATCATTTCGGTGAGATAGCCGAGGGTTTTGGGGGCTTTCTCGAGGCCGTCGTAGAGGTCGTAGTTCTTGAAGCGATCCTCTTTGGAGTACATGTCGACGTTGCCGCCGGTGAGGCCGAAGTATTCGTCGAAGCCGTGGCGGAGGGGGTTGAACTGGGTTTCGCGGCCGAGGTGCCATTTGCCGAAGATGCCGGTTTTGTAACCCGCGTCTTTGAGCAGGCGGGCGATGGTTGTGTGTTTGGCGTCGAGCCCGGTGTTGACGTCGGTGGGCATGAGGGCCCATTCGAGGGCCTTGCCGTAGCGCTGCTGGTAGCGTCCGGTCATGAGGCCGCAGCGGGTGGGGGTGCAGACGGGGCCGTTGGAGTAGCAGTCTGTCAGTTTGACGCCTTCGCGGGCGAGGCGGTCTATGTTCGGGGTGGCGAACTCTTTGGCGCCGTAGCAGCCGATGTCGGCGTAGCCCATGTCATCGGATAAGAAGAGCACGATGTTGGGGCGAGGGGCGGCGGCTTGTAACATCGCCGCCATGAATGTGCGACGGGATATCATGCGATCACCTTCGGGGGTGGATTCTTCTGTAACATTGTCTCCCAGGCGGCGTATAAGTTCGCCAGCTCCACAGTAACTTGGGGGTGTATGTAAGACACGTTCTTGCGTTCGCCGGGGTCCTTGGTTAGGTCAAATAACTGGTCGAACTCACCTTCTCGGATCCACTTCCATTTGCCTTTTCGGGCGGCGGATTGTTTGCGGTCGACACGGGAGATGCGCCAGAACTGGGTGCGCTCGCGGATGGGCTCTTTGCCGGCGAGGATACCGAGGAGGCTGAAGCCATCGAAAGGCTGGGATGGCGTTGGAGAGACGCCACAGGCTTCGGCGATGGTGGCGGTGAAATCCATGGACATGGCGGGTTGGGCGCAGACGGTGCCTTTGGGCAGGCGGGCGGGCCAGCGGACGATGGCGGGGACGCGGATGCCGCCCTCCCAGAGGGTTGCTTTGTGGTGGAAGAAGGGGCGGTTATCGCTGAGGCGTTCGCCGCCGTTGTCGTTGGTGAAGATGACGAGGGTGTTATCGAGGACGCCTTTGGCGGCGAGTTTGGCGATGACGGCGCCGATGGCCGAGTCGATGGCCTCGAGCATGGGCTTGTAGTCTTTTTCGCGGGTGCCGTTGAACCACGTGGGGCGTTGGCGGACATCGGCGGGGCGGCCGGGGGCTTGGAAAGGCCAGTGGACGGAGTTGAAGGGCAGGTAGCAGAAGAAGGGGGCGGCGGCGTTGCGGTCGAGGAAGGCCAGGGCGCGGTCGCGGATGAGTTCGGTGGAGTAGCCGTCGACTTTGACGGGTTCGGTGTTTTCGTACCAGTCTTCTTCGCCGTTGATTTCCTTGTGGGAGTAGTGGTCGACGTTGCCGCTGAGGAGGCCGTAGAATTCGTCGAAGCCGTGGCGATTGGGGCCGACTTCGGGCTCGTAGCCCAAGTGCCATTTGCCGAAGATGCCGGTTTTGTAGCCGGCGTTTTTGAGGTAGCGGGCGATGGTGTTGTTTTCGGGTTGGAGGCCGTAGCCTTTGACGCCGGGGCCGAGGGCCCATTCGAGGCCGAAGCGCTGCTGGTAGCGTCCGGTCATGAGGCCGCAGCGGGTGGGGGTGCAGACGGGGCCGTTGGAGTAGCAGTCGGTGAGTTTGACGCCTTCGCGGGCGAGGCGATCGATGTTGGGGGTGCGGATGTCCTTGGCGCCGAAGCAGCCGATGTCGGCGTAGCCCATGTCATCGATGAGGATGAGCAGGACATTGGGCCGGGGGGCGGTTTGGGCGAAGGCCGCGCCGGTGGTTAGACGAAGAAAATCCCGACGGTTGGGCATTGCCTGGATATCTTATCGCGGATGGTTGGGTTGCGGCGATGTGGCCGAATTCGGTCCAACCGCTTCGACTACCCAGATCGGACTTCGGATCCGGGTAGTCACAGAGGGGCGCCGGTAGTGGTGATATTCAGTTTTGAAAGATCGGGTTGAAGCTCGCGATGATGGTGTTCCAAGATCGCGGCTTCGGTTGTTTGTTGTTGGTTGGCGGGTGGGCCTTTGGGGCTTACCGCGTTTTCTTCTTTCCATCGGCGAGGTGTGTCGCGTCTGGGGAGCCCCCGTCGCCCTTCGGGCTATGGAGGCCAAGCACGGTTCTCGCGCGAGCGTGGATTCCGGGTTGGTTGCCCGGGTGACCTGGTGTGACGCGCTTGCTTCGGTTCTTCTGCCGCTGTCCTCCCGTGGGGTGTGTCGCGCTTGGGGGACACACCTGCTGTTTGGGTTACGGGCCGAATTTCGTCGGGGTTCTGCCCGGTATGTCCCCGGGGTGGTTGCTGGTTCCTCCCTTTGCACTCGAGGTGTGTCGCGCTTGGGGGACACACCTGCTGTTTGGGTTACGGGCCGAATCTCGTCGGGGTTTTGCCCGGTATGTCCCCGGGGTGGTTACTCGTTGTACTCCTCGAACATGGGCTTGATGTCGGGGCTGATGTTCTTGCGGAACGTCTCCCGTGGGATGCCTTCGCTGCCTTCGGCTTGGAATTGGCAGTCGAATTCCTGGGCGTATTCGGCTGTGGTCATCGACGCACGGAAGCCTGCGAGGGTCTTCGCGTCGATGCGGGTGCATTGGTCGGCTCGGCAGAGGATCTTGTGGAACTCCTCATTTTGTTCGTGCCACTTGTCGTAGAAGTAGCCGGATTGGCCGTTGGGCGTCGTTAGCAACATCATTCTTCCGTCCGATACGGC
>JBIKOG010000391.1:0-4968 GCA_044358225.1 Bryobacteraceae bacterium
GCCCTAAACGCGTCGCCCTCCGGGCGCCGCAGGGCCGGGCAGAGGCAGGCCCCAAGGAGCACTACTAACCCCAAGGGTGGGCCAAATCAAAGCATCAAAGTGGGCCAAATGGAGTTGACAGAAGCAGTATCGCCAGGAGGTGTGGAGAGCCTGTGCGCCAAGGTGAGGGATGACGGATCGCGCGGTCTCGCGGGGTCTGGTCCCAATCTCATCCAATAGCAACCCATCGCACCTGCTCACACAGCCGCCTTTCCGCCACTCCCGGAGCGAGGCAGAAAGTTCGAAAAGAATAGACCAGCGGGAGCCAAAGTATTTTGACCGTGCGAGCGGCGATCCTTTTCGGATTGCCGCTCGTTTGGTTTTTGGAGTGGGGTGGGTGGCGAGGGGGGCGCTGTACGGCGCACGGGGCAACGATACCCCGCGCTTTAATGGGTGATGGTCACCAGCAACTGCTGGCCCCTCTTGCCGACGGAGACGACTTCCCGCACTTGGCGGAAACGGGGAAGGGCCTTCCTGTCTTCATCAGGAAACTCGTAGGCGACGACATTCGCAGCGAGGGATTGCAGTAGCTGCCAGTCTTGCTCGAACTCCCGGCGCAGGGGCCGATTCCGGCTGGGGGCGCTGAGGACCGCATTGACCTTTGCCAGCATAAGTTTATAGGCAAGACGCCTGCTGTTATCCGGACTCAAGAGGTTCTCTCTGGTTAAGCCAAGTGTCTCGTGCGTGCCACGGTCCATCACGTTCAGGACCAGGCGGCCATCGCGATCCAGCTGTGGCTCGCTTTGCAGCTCCAGATCCTTGAAGAAGGTTTGCACCTCCTTGGCATCCAGGAAGAAACGCCTTTCCACTGCCTTGGAGAGCATGGGCGCGAATTGCTTCCGGTAGTCGCTCCAAAGTTCGTCGGTGCCGAACATCTCTTCCCGCTGGGCGGCCCTTTGTGTTTCCAGCTCTTTGCGGGTGAAGCCGGTTCTCGACGCTCCGCCGAAGTTGGTGATCAGAGTTTGGCGTCTTGCCAGCAGGTTGATGGCGGCTATCTCTTTGCCCGCGTACTTCTTGTATTGCGGGTCGACGTTATACCAGCCTGTGGTGAGATAGGTTACCCCCATGATCGGGATCAGTTCGGGCATCGTAAACGCCATGGTGAGAATGTACTTCTTGGAGACGACCGCCTTTTCCGTAAAGTTCCGGTTACTTAGGCTGCGGCTGATGGCACCGTCTGCCTGGGAGTACTTCACGATATGAAAGTTCAGTTCGGGTCTGGCGGTGGCGTAGCGGGTGAAGGAACTGGCGATCGCTTTGGGGTTGGTGATCGTGAAATCGTTCAGAACATCCCGGTGGGTGGCACCCGGGAATATTGTATTGATTGCGTCACGAGCGAAGTCTGCGCAGTTATTGTACGCGGTGGAGAAATTGGCCGCGTTCGGGAGGTTTTGCAGGTAGGCTAATGACTTCGCGTCCTGCTGCGGCGTTGTGGTGACGGTAAGCGCATAAATGTCCCGATTGAGCACGCCACCTAACATCTCCGACCATCTGCCAGTTGGCAAGGCACCGTTCGGGAGCGACGGGATCAGGTCCGAAAGGTGTTTAAGCCGATACTCGTTTCGGAGATATTTCCGGATTTTGCCATTTCCGTATAAGACTTTGTTGTCTTCCGAATCGACCGCATAAAGGAACGCGGTCAGGGGGATGGCCATCCACTTATACTGCGTTTGGGCGACTAACCCCGGGTAGGAGGTGATGACGACCCCTTCTTCGCCGGGCTTACAATGTCTGAGTTGGGTAGGGGTTTCGGCGCATATGGCGGAAAAGTAGACAGCAGCGTGCCCGGAGCCCGTAAACTCTCCGGCGCCTCCCACCGCTTCGCCGATTAAAAGGCTGACGCTAGCCTGAGCAACAGCGGGCGCCAGAAGCAATAGCAAAGGTACAACAAATAGCCGCAGGACCTTCACTTTCATAATTTACTCACAGTCTGGAGCGGCAGCGAGCCCATCTCAACTTTCCATGAGCAATCGGCACTCCAATACCAGCACGCGGAGACGTTCCCTTACTCCTGCCATAGAACCAGTAACGAAGAACGCACGAGAACAACCTCCACACACTACCTACGCCATTCCCTCGAACCACGGCTCATAGCGCGTCAGGCTCTTCAGCACCATGCCCTTCTACGGCCTGCTGACGCCGTCAGGATGCCTCACATCCTTACTGCGATGAATGCGATCCGCACGGAATACCCATAGCTAAGTCAGCAAGCCGATTCAAGAGTTGACGGCTTGGTGCTTGGGCATGGAAAGCGTATAGCAGGTGTTGCATTCCACTTCTGTTCAGGTGGGGCCATCGCATCCGTTGAGATTGAGGGCGGAGCCTTTTGGGCCAGGACCGAATCGGCGATACCGTCCAGATGTTTGCCCGGATTGTTGTGCTTGTGACCAGGTCTCTGGACGAGCGGCTGTGCAGTGCCCGGGGAGGAGCCGCGCGAGGACCGTTGGCGGGTTCGGGTACGTCTGGGCATTGGCAGCGATTCCGGGCGATTCGGACACTTGATGGATCCGGAGTTCGATGCCGGGAAAGATCAGGAGACCGAATGAAGCTGCCCTGACGTGCTCGGGGAGCTGATGTTGCCGATTCCGATGGGCAAGCCCGGGCGCCGATCACTTTGATGGCGAGACTTTTTGATGGCAGGGCTATTGGGAAGTTCATGGATCTGAAGAAGCAGATCGTGATCGACGTGGAGGACGCCTTCGTGGAGCTGGAAGGCGCAAGTTAACGGGGGCGGTTGTAGTATTCCGCGGTCAGTTGGGCGATGGATTTTTCTGCGCCCTTGCCGGAGCGGAGCGCTTTGAGAACGGCCTTGCGATCGACGTCGGGCCGTTCCTGGCCGAGTTTGAACTTGGCTTCGACCTTATCGATTTCCATCTCGTAGCCGACGATGCCGTAGCGCATGTTCTTTAGGTACGTTTCGGGCAGATTGGCGAATTTCCATTCGCCGCCGCCGTAGCGGGCTTCGTTCTGTTCGACCAGAGTGCGCAGGCCGCGGGCGAGGGCTTCGTCATCCTTGATGCGCGTGGGGCGGCCGGTGCAGTGGACGACGGCGAAGTTCCAGGTGGGGACGACGTTCGATTTTGTTTCGTACCAGTTGGGCGAGATATAGGTGTGGGGGCCGTGGAAGACGATGGTGGCGGGGGCTTCCGTGAGCGACTGGTTCTGGGCGTTGGCGGCGGCGATGTGGAACCACAGTTTGCCCCAGTTGGCGGGAGACTTGGTGAAGACGGTGGGGACGTTGGTGATGTGGAGGCCGCCGGTGGTGGTGATGACCATGGCGAAGGGGAAGTTGAGGAGGAAGTCCTCTATGAAAGCCTTATCCTTTTCGGTGTGGCGTTCGGGGATGTAGATGGACTCCTGAGCTTCGGCGGTGGTGGCGGCGAGGAGAGCGAGCGCGTGGCGGCGGTTCATGGGGATTCTTTACAGGGTAGTTGGGGCGGGGGGTGAACTGGTAGCCTGAAAGTTCATGCGATACGTGAGCACACGGGGAGAAGACCGGGGCAGTGGATTCCGGGAGATTTTGCTGGGCGGTTTGATGGCCGACGGCGGGTTGGCGATGCCGGTGGAGTATCCGCGGCTGGGGGCGGCGGAGCTGGAGGCGATGCGGGGGATGAACTACCGCGAGCTGGCGTTCGCGGTGCTGCGGCTGTTTGCGGGGGATGTGCCAGAGGGCGTGCTGCGCGGGTTGGTGGAGAAGACGTATACGGCGGATGTTTATTCGAACGGGCGCGCGGGGGAAGACGCCCGGGAGATTACGCCGGTGCGGACGTTGGAGCCGGGCGTGCATTTGCTGGCGCTGTCGAACGGGCCCACGCTGGCGTTCAAAGACATGGCGATGCAGCTGTTGGGCAACCTGTTCGAGTGGGCGCTGGAGGAAGACGGCGAGACGCTGAATATTCTGGGGGCGACGAGCGGGGACACAGGATCGTCGGCCGAGTATGCGATGCGGGGGAAGCGCGGGATTCGGGTGTTCATGCTGTCGCCGTATGGGAAGATGAGCGCGTTTCAGACGGCGCAGATGTTTTCGCTGATGGATGAAAACATTCACAACCTCGCGGTTCGGGGCGTGTTTGATGACTGCCAGGATGTGGTGAAGGCGGTGTCGAACGATTTGGAATTTAAGCGCCGGTTTCGGATTGGGACGGTGAATTCGATTAACTGGGCGCGGGTGGTGGCGCAGGTTGTTTACTACTTTAAGGGCTACTTCGCGGTAGCGCCGGAGGTGGGGGCACCGGTTAGCTTTGCGGTGCCGTCGGGGACTTTTGGGAATATTTGCGCGGGACATATTGCGCGGATGATGGGACTGCCGGTGCGGCGGTTGATATTGGCGACGAACGAGAATGATGTGTTGGATGAGTTTTTCCGGACGGGGGTGTATCGGCCTCGGGGGACGGCGGAGACGCGGCAGACGTCGAGCCCGTCGATGGATATTTCGCGGGCTTCGAATTTTGAGCGGTTTGTGTTTGACCTGATGGGGCGGGATGCGGAGCGGGTGAAGGGGTTGTGGCGGGAGTGTGCCGAGAAGGGGGCGTTTGATTTGCGGGGGACGGCGGAGTGGGCCGGGATTGGGCAGTATGGGTTTGTGAGCGGGGCGAGTACGCATGCGGATCGAGTGGCGACGATTCGGGCGGCTTGGGAGAAGTATGGGGTGACGGTGGATCCGCACACGGCTGATGGGTTGAAGGTGGGGATGGCGTTGCGGGAGGAGGGGGTGCCGCTGGTGTGTTTGGAGACCGCGCTGCCGGCGAAGTTTGAGGAGACGATTTGGGAGGCGTTGGGGCGGGCTCCGGAGCGGCCGGCGAAGTTTGACGGGGTGGAGAAGTTGCCGCAGCGGAGTGTGGTGATTGATGCCGATGCGGAGTTTGTGAAGGGGTATATCCGGGAGCGGGTTTTATGAGGGTTTTGTTGCTGTTTTTGTTGATGGCGGGG
>JBIKOG010000025.1:0-54885 GCA_044358225.1 Bryobacteraceae bacterium
CGACGACAACCGACGGCTCGGTGGCGCTGATGACCTTCGCCGCCTTCGTTCTCGGCTTCTCCTCGATTCTGACGGGGGTGAACTTTATCGCCACAGTCCATAAGCTCCGCGCTCCGGGTATGGGCTGGTTCCGCATGCCACTGTTTATCTGGGGCATGTACTCTACCGCGATTATCCAGGTTCTGGCGACGCCGGTCCTGGCGATCACGCTGCTGCTCCTGATCATGGAACGCACCTTCGGTGTGGGCGTCTTCGACCCCAAGCTCGGCGGCGATCCGGTTCTTTTCCAGCACTTCTTCTGGTTCTATTCGCACCCTGCCGTTTACATCATGATTCTGCCCGGCATGGCAATCATCTCGGAAGTTGTTCCCACGATGTCGCAAAAGACCTTCTTCGGATATAAGGCAACGGCCTTCTCCTCGGTCGCAATCGCCATCGTCAGCTTCGTCGTGTGGGGCCACCACATGTTCACCAGCGGCCAGTCGCAATTGGCCGGCGCGATCTTCTCGTTCCTCACCTTCCTCGTCGGCATCCCGTCGGCTATCAAGGTGTTCAACTGGATCACGACCATGTACAAGGGCTCGATTTCGCTCCAGGCCCCCATGCTGTACGCCCTCATGTTCCTGATCCTCTTCGGGATCGGCGGTTTAACCGGGCTGTTCCTGGGTGCGATGTCGGTCGACATTCACTTGCACGATACCTACTTTGTGGTTGCCCACTTCCACTATGTGATGATGGGCTCGACCGCGATCGCCTTCCTGGCCGGCCTGCACTACTGGTGGCCCAAGATGTTTGGCCGTATGTACAACGAGAGTGCCGCGCGCGTCTCCGCTGTCCTCGTCTTCATCGGGTTCAACACCACCTTCCTGCCCCAATTCCTGCTCGGCAGCCGCGGTATGCCGCGCCGCTACTACAACTACCTGCCTGAATTCCAGTTCCTCCACCAGGTCTCGACCGTGGGATCCTGGATTCTCGCCCTCGGTTTCGTGATCATGGCGGGCTATCTGTTTGCTTCGCTGCGCAAGAAGATGGATGCTCCGGCGAATCCCTGGCACGGCCGTTCGCTCGAATGGCAGATCCCGTCGCCTCCGATCACCCATAACTTCCACGAAGTGCCGGTGGTCACCACCGAACCGTATGACTACTACAGGCCTTTTGAGCCGTCCGTGAAGGGACATCACTAAGCATGAGCTCTGATTCTCACGTTGTTGAACACGGCGCAGAACCCGCGTTCCGCCAGCACCACTTCATAAACGCCGAGCAGCAGTTCGATACTTCGAAACTGGGTATGTGGCTGTTCCTCGCCACGGAAATCCTGATGTTCGGCGGCCTCTTCGTCGGCTACGGCCTGATGCAGAGTGTCTATCCGGAAGCCTGGATTGCCGGGCATCATCACCTGGATCGCATTATGGGTGCCGTCAACACGGTGTTCCTTCTCTGCTCCAGCTTCACGATGGTGATGGCTGTCCATTATTCGTCGACGAACAATAAGGCCAAGACCGTCCTGAACCTCCTGCTGACCCTCGGGTTCGCGGCCGGGTTCCTCGTGATCAAGTACTTCGAGTATTCCCACAAGTTCCATGACGGGCTCCTGCCCGGACGGTTCTTCGCCTACCACGGTGGCGGCCCGGCGGAACAGGCGATGTTCTTCGGCTTCTACTTCTGCATGACCGGGTTGCACGGTATCCACGTTGTCATCGGCATGGCGTTGATCTCCTGGATCACGCTGCGGGCGATGAAGGGCGAATTCAGCAGCGCCTACTACACCCCGGTGGACCTTGTCGGCCTCTATTGGCACTTGGTCGATTTGATCTGGATTTATCTGTTCCCCCTGCTGTACCTGGTGAACTAGGAGACATATGAGCGATCACGCACACGCACACTCTTCCTCGGCACGCATCTACGTCGTCATCCTGGGGGCCCTGCTGGTCCTCACTGGGGTTACCGTCGGCGCCGCTTATGTGAATTTCGGGTCCAGCAGCATCAACCTGATCATCGCGGTCCTCATCGCCACGGTCAAGGCAACCCTGGTGGCGATGTTCTTCATGCACCTTCGCCACGACCCACCGATCAACGCGATCATCTTCGTCAGTTCGTTGATTTTCCTCGGCCTGTTCCTGCTCTTCCCGCTGATCGACATTGGGTCGCGCGACAAGGTTATCCCCTATGGCCTCCGCGTGCAGGCACAACCCGCCGCACAGAAACAGGCTCCGGCCGCGGCCCCCGCTTCCGGTGGGGCTCCCGCTCCCGGGGCTCCCGCTCCCGGGGCTCCCGCTCCCGGGGCTCCCGCTCCGGCCCACTAACTGAAACCCAAACCAACGAAAAGGCCTCCGTCACTACGGAGGCCTTTTCTGTATTACCGCATAGCTTCGGGAACCGCCGCCATCCAATAACCCGGCCGCGTTCGGATCTTTAGTCCAGCCCTGTTCACTTCTACCGTAATTTCGTGATAGCCGCCCTCGTCTGGATTCGACGGCGAATAGCTGATCAGGTACTGGCTCTGCAACTCTTCGCCGATATCCATGACCACCCGTTCCAGGTCCCGGTACGAAAGGAATGACCGCTCCTGCCCACCGGTCGCCTTCGTGAACGCCTCCAACTGGTTGTCAACGAAGATGCTCTTCGCCTGACGGAACACCTCGACGACGAGCGGCACGACGTTCCCGTTGTAGTGGCCGGTGTTGGCGTTGATGGCCTCGGGCGTCATCAGACCGCCCGGCGGGGCATGGCCCGCGCTGGCAGGAACAGATGGTGGACGCGGCGGCGGCTGCTTGGTCATCAAACTCGTCACCAGCCGGTTGATGTTCAAGGAAAACAACACGATGTTGCCAAATTGGAGATCCAGCAATGCTTGGCGCGTCTTCCCCTCGCTCCCCTTGTCGCGTGTTTCGGCGATCAACAGAATCACCTTCCGGTGATCCTTCGGGCGGTTCTTCAACATGCGCGCAGCCTGGATAACGGCATCCGTCATGGCGCTGGTCGTCGAACCCGCGTTGATCTTGTTCAGCGCCTTGGTCATCGCATCGCCGTCGCGCGTCCAATCCTGCATCAGGCGCACCCGGTGGTCGAAGGCGAGAATCGCCGCCTGGCCTTTTTCGCCCAGGATCGTCCCTTCGAGAAGCGGTCCGATTTTCTTCACGTTCGGCAACACCGTCTCCACCGTGTTGTTGGCTTGTACGCACACTACCAACGACAACGGCTGCACGGCGCTCTCCACCGTGATCTTCTGCACCTTGCCGCGATCAATCAGACGGAACTCATGCCCCTGCAGGCCGTTGACGTAGCGTCCATCGCGGTCGGTGACCGTGGTCTGGGCGATCACTTGGCGAGTAAACGTAACGAATCGGGGCAGATCCTCGGCGGATTCTTCCGGGGCTTTGCCGGCCGGCGCTTTTTGCGTCCAAGCGGGTAACGTGAGCGCGGTGGAGGTAAACAATCGGCGTGTGAGGCTCATAGTGTATGGGATGTTAACGGCCGGACCTGGGTTTCGAAGACTCTTTGCGGTGAAAATCACCGCTCTTCCCGCCGGTCTTCGCCAGCAGGTAGACGTCCTGGATTTCAATGCCTTTGTCGAGCGCTTTTGTCATATCGTACACCGTCAACGCCGCGGCGCTCGCGGCCGTCAGTGCTTCCATTTCGACGCCCGTCGGGCCCACGGTCGACGCCGTCGTCGTAATCCGCACCCCGCCCTTTTCCACCTGTAGGTCCACGCCCACGTGGCTCAGCGGGAGCGGGTGGCACATGGGAATCCACTCTGCCGTGCGCTTGGCGGCCATGATTCCGGCAATGCGCGCCACGGCCAGCGGGTCGCCCTTTGGATTCTCCGGCAGCTTGGCCAGCACCTCCGGCCGGATTTTTACGAACGCGTGCGCCGTGGCGGTGCGCAGATTCGAGGACTTGGCGGATACGTCCACCATGCGCGCTTCGCCCTTTTCGTCGTAGTGGCTGAGTTTGCCTTTCATTGTAAGAGCACGGGAACCGCGTCTCCCTCCTGGTAATGTTCACGATCCGGCGCGGCGATGATGAAGGCGTTCGACCGCGCCAGCGACGGCACGTCCGAGGAGCCCTTCCAGTGAATCGGCGTCACCTCGGCCATACCGTTATCCAGAATGGCGGGCAGAAAACGCGTCAATCCACCTTTTTCCACCAGCTCCTGCGTCAAGTGTGCTTCCACGATCTGCAAGGTGGGCTCCGCAATCCCACTCAGCAATTCCAGTGCCGCGCGTGCGAACACCTCAAACGTCACGGCGGTTGATAGCGGATTGCCCGGCAATCCGAAGAAAAACCGATCCCGCGCCCGGCCAAACACCAGCGGCGCGCCGGGACGGATCTTCACACGTGTGAAGAAGAACTCGGCGCCGCAGCGGGCGAGGGCGGCTTCCACGAAGTCGTATTCCCCGGCCGAAACGCCGCCGGAGAGCAGCAGCAGGTCCGCCTCCAGCCCCTTTTCAATCAACGCGATCGTCGCATCCAGCCGGTCCGGCGCCACGGGCAGCACGGTGGCCACGCCGCCGGCGGCCGTCACCTGGGCCGCCAGTGCCCACGAATTCGAGTTGCGCACTTCAAACGTGCGCGGCGTCGCCTCCACCGGCACGATCTCGTCGCCCGTCGCCAGAATGGCCACCCGCGGCCGCCGGTACACGTCCACGGTCGACGCGCCCACCGTCGCCAGCATGGCAATCTGCGGAAACTTCAGTCGCGCGCCGCGCTGCAGCACTACGTCGCCCTCCGCCGTTTCGCACCCGGCGCGGTTAACGAACTCGCCTGGCTTCGGCGCCTTCGCCGTCGTCATTGCCGTGCCGTCCACCGTGCCGTGTTCCACCATCACCACCGAGTCGGCGCCTTCCGGCATCGGGGCGCCGGTCATGATCCGGATGCACTGCCCCGCCCGAACCGTGCCGCCAAACATCTCCCCGGCGCGGACTTCGCCGATAATCTTCACCGTGCCCGGCATGTCGGCCGCCCGCACCGCGAAACCATCGCGAATGGAACGGTCCACCGGCGGATACGACCGGTCTGAATACACGTCACGCGCAAGCACGCGACCGGCAGCCTCGGCCAGCGGCACCGTTTCAACGGTCGGGGTTTGGGCGCCCACGGTGTCCAGGACACACTGCCGGGCGGCGGCAAAGTCTAGAGCTTCCACTGTCTCCAGGATACCAGCGGCGCGATTCTCTACCATGAAAGTCTTTACCATGAAAGAGTGAACCACTGGACTTTGGAGCAGCAACGGAACGCGCTGCGCCGCCGCGAGATCTCCCCCGCCGAGCTGCTGCGCGCCCACCAGGACCGCATCGCCGCGGCCGATCCGCACCTGCGCGCCTTCGTCCGCGTCTTCGATCATCCCGCCGGCGGCGATGGCCCTCTCGCCGGTATTCCGGTCACCGTCAAAGACAGCTTCGACGTCGAAGGCTTTCCCACGCTCGCCGGCAGCCTCTACCGGCTCGGTCACAAAGCAGCCCGCGATGCCACGGCGGTTGCCCGCCTCCGTGCGGCCGGTGCCGTCATCCTCGGGAAGACCAACTGTCCGGAGTTCCTGGCCAACTATGAGACCGATAACGCCATCACCGGCTGGACCGCCAATCCCTGGAACCGCGACCGCACCGCCGGTGGATCGAGCGGCGGCGAAGCGGCGGCCATCGCCGCGGGCTGTTCGGCCGGCGGCGTCGGCAGCGATGGCGGCGGGTCCATCCGTGTGCCCGCGCACTGCTGCGGCATCGTCGGATTGAAACCCACACCGGGCCGCGTCTCCGCCGCCGGTCACTTTCCGGAGATCGCCCATCCAGGCGGGCTGCTCGGCGTGGCCGGCCCCATGGCGCGAACCGCGCGCGACGTGCGCATCCTCTTCGAGGTCCTCGCCGGCTACGACCCGCGCGATCCCTTCTCAGCGCCCGTGCCTCTCCGCGACGATCCGCCCCAGCGTCTTCGCATCGGCCTGCTGGAAGAACCAGCCGACCCCGCCATCACCGCCGCCGTCCACGCCGCCGCCAAAACGCTCTCCGGTCTCGGGCACACTGTTGAACCCTTCGCCCCGCGGGGCAGGGAACGCGCGGTCGCCGTCTGGGACTTCTTCTTCAACGTGCTGACCGATGAACTCAAACGCCAGGTCATCGCCACGGCCCCGGAGAAGGCGCATTGGACGGGCCTGGAACTGCTCCGCGAGCCGCCCGCCAAGCCCTCCGGCCTCGAAGTGGTTACGCAACTGGCCGTGCGCGATAAAATGCGCATCGCCATGTTGGAACAGATGGCCGATGTGCCGGTGCTGATCGGCCCGCCCTGCGCCATTCCCGCCTGGCGGAAACAGGAGCGCCCGGGCCCATTCGTCGAAACCATGGCGGCCGCCACGCCGTGGAACCTCTACGGATTTCCTGCTGTTGTTCTCCCCTTCGGCTTCACCCCCGATGGCCTTCCCGTTGGCATTCAGTTGATTGGCCGGCCGTTTGAAGAGGAGGTGCTCTTAACTGTAGCCTGCCACCTGGAACAAGCGCGTGGTCCCTTTCCAGCGGCTCCCGTCCCGCCGTATGCCTAGAATGGAAGGAGGATGCACCGTTTCCTTGTTGCTTTCTCCCTGGCCACCCTCAGCATGCTGACCGCCGCCGAACCGCGCAAAATTTTCGACTATCCCTACCAGCAGCACGACTTCCCCAATGGGCTGCGGCTGGTCACCGTCCCCACGGACTATCCCAACATCGTCGCCCTCTACGTCGTCGTCAACGTCGGCTCCCGCAACGAAGTGGAAGCGGGCAAAAGCGGCTTCGCCCATTTTTTTGAACACGTCATGTTCCGCGGCACCAAGAAGAATCCCCCACAGAAATGGGACGCCACCATGAAGGCCGCCGGTGCCGCCACCAACGCCTTCACCAGCAGCGACCTGACGGCTTATCACGCCACCTTCTCCAAGCAAGGCCTCGCCTCCATCCTCGAACTCGAAGCCGACCGCTTCCAGAATCTCGATTATTCCGAATCCGTCTTCCGCACCGAGGCCCTCGCCGTCAACGGCGAATACAACAAGAACTCCGCCTCCCCCACTTCCAAACTCAGTGAGAAGATTCAGGACACCGCCTTCGACGTCCACACCTATAAGCACACCACCATGGGCTTCCTGGCCGACATCAAGGCCATGCCCGATCAATACGCCTACTCCAAGCAGTTCTTCGACCGCTTCTACCGGCCCGAGTACACGACGATCCTCGTCGTTGGCGACGTGCAGCCGGATGCCGTAAAGGCGCTGGTGGAGAAGCATTGGGGCGGCTGGAAACGCGGCAGCTACACCGCCGCGGTCCCCGTGGAACCGCCGCAGAAGGGCGAGCGGAAAGGCGCCGTCGACTGGCCCGTCGCCACGCCGCCGTGGCTCGCCGTCGCCTACAAAGTCCCCGCGTACACGGACACGGAGAAGGACTCCGCCGCGCTCGACATCATCAGTGCACTCGGCTTCGGCCCCACCTCGCCCGCGTATCAGCGGCTGGTGCTGCAGGAACAGAAAGTGGATATGATCGGCGGCGATGCCGACTCGCTGGTCGATCCCGGGCTCTTCACCGTCTATTCTCGTGTGAAGAAAGAAGGGGACGTCGACGCTATTCGCGAGTCCATCGTATCCACGTTGAACGGGTTCAAAGACACGCTGGTGGAGAAGAAGCGCCTCGACGCGGTGAAGAACAATCTGCGCTACCGCTTCGCGTTGTCGATGAACAACAGCGAATCGATCGCCCGGGCACTGGCCAGCGCCATCGCCCTTCGCCGCACGCCGGAGACGCTCAATCGCCTCTACGCGCTCTACGACCAGATCACCCCGGAAGACCTCCGCGAGGTCGCCCGAAAATATTTCGTGGCCGATGGCCGCACCGTCGTCACCCTCTCCGGACCGAAAGCCAAATGAAGAAGCTTGCCCTTTCCCTACTCCTCATGACTGCCACATTGCCCGCCATGGAAGTCGTGGCGATGCCCGGTCAATCGCCGCTCATTCAGTTCCGTTTTGTCTTCCGGGCCGGCTCCGTCAACGATCCCAAGGGCAAGCCCGGCGCCGCCGCTTTCACGGCCGCCATGCTCTCCAACAGCGGCACGAAAACGCAAACGTACCAGCAACTGCTCGACGCTTTCTATCCCATGGCTTCCGGCTTCGGTGACCAGGTGGACAAGGAGATGATCGTCTTCTCCGGCACCACGCACGTCGACAATCTGGAAACCTACTACGGCCTCGTTCGTGACATGCTGCTCTCCCCCGGCTGGCGTGAAGACGACCTGAAACGCGTCCGCGACGATCAGAAAAACGCGCTCCGCCTGGCCCTCCGGGAGAACAACGATGAAGAGCTCGGCAAGGAAGTTCTCTACAATCTGCTCTATAAAGGTCACCCCTACGAGCATCTGAGCCTCGGCACCATCAGCTCGATTGAATCGATGTCCATGGCCGACCTGCAGGCCTTCTACAAGGCCAACCTCACGCAAGCCAACCTCACCATCGGCATCGCCGGCAAGTACCCGGCCGGCTTCGTGGAACGCTTGAAAAAGGACTTCGCCGCGCTGCCAGCCGGTAAGGCCTCTACCGTGAAACTGCCGCCCGTCGCGACGCTCGCCGAAACCCGCGTCACCATCGTTCAGAAGAAGACCCGCGCTGTGGCGTACTCTTTCGGCTTTGTCACCGACGTCACACGCAGTCACCCGGACTTTGCGGCGTTGCTCGTCGCCAACACCTGGTTCGGGCCGCACCGCTCCAGCGGCGGCAATCTCTATCAGCGCATGCGCGAAATCCGCGGTCTCAACTACGGCGACTACTCCTACATCGAATACTTCCCGCGCGGCATGTACCAGTTCGAACCCGACCCCAACCTCTTCCGCCGCAGCCAGATCTTCCAGGTCTGGATCCGCCCCGTGGAGCCGCCCACCGCGCACTTCGCCCTGCGCCTGGGCCTGTTCGAACTCGAACGCCTCATCGAAAGAGGCCTCCCCGAAGCGGACTTCGAAACCACCCGCGACTTCCTCGCCTTGAACGTCAATCTGCTGATGAAGACCAAGAGTGCCGAGCTCGGCTATCTGATCGACAGCAAGGCCTACGGCATTCCCGAATACACCGCCTACATTCAGGCCGCGCTGAAGAAGTTGACCTACGAGGACGTGCAGAAGGCCATCCGCAAACACCTGCGCAAGGACCGTCTGCAGATCGTGGCCATCAGCGACAACGCCGAAGAGCTGAAAAAACAGCTCCTCTCCGACGCGCCGTCACCGATGAAGTACAACTCCCCCAAGGCCGGCGACATCCTGGAAGAAGACAAGATCGTCTCCACCAAAAAGCTTGGCTGGAAGCCTTCGCAGATCACCATCGTTCCTGTCGAAGACGTCTTTAAATAAGCCCTTCGTCGTGGAACCGGTCGCACCCGATGCACAGGTTCTGATACGTGCTGCCATCGGGTCGCGTCACCGTCGATTCGGTCAGAAACCGCTCCACCGTCCAGCCTTTCGATATCCCCATCCGCTCCGGGTGGCCCATTGAAATGGCCTCGTACGCCGGGTGCCCCTGCAGCCGTTCTAACATCGCTTCCATCGGCTCTTCCAGCAAGGACCCAATCGGCTTCTTCGTCTTCGCGCAGCACGGGTACACATTCCCGTTCGGCTCCACGGAGACCTCCGACCCCTTCTGCTTATACTGCAAAAAGTTCAATCCGCCGGACCATTGGTTGCAGAAGTTGTCGGCAATTGTCGCCGTCGAAATGCCATTCGCCCAGGCCCGTCCGCGCGGCCATAACTGCCCGATCCACGTGCCCGGCTGTGCGCCGAAAAACTGAAAGTAGGGGCCCGCGCCCTCGGCATCGCCGGTCTTATCCGCGATCTGTCCAAACGGCGTCATCCCCGCCGCCTCAAACATGGCCGTCAACTTCGCCACCAGCGCCTGTTGCGCGCCAATCTGTTCCAGCCCCTCGTGGAACGAATCGATGCCGGACACGGAAATCATCCACACGTGCCGCGCCAGCAACTCCTCCACCATCCGCGGCCGCAACGTGTCGCCGGTGGTTTGCACAATCAGCTTCACGCCGCCGCGGTCTTTGTACTTTGCATGCAGCAACTCGAGTGCCGGATAGAGCACCGTCTCCCGCACCGGGTCCAGCATGATTTCGCCGCCCGCCAATATGATCCGCCCCTGCTGGGGTTCCGGCCCCACGGTTGCGTCCAGATACGTCATTTGCTGCGGAAAATTCGCGATCACCTTCGCAAACGAGCCCTGCGCCTCGTCCACCACCTGCCGCAACTCCTCGCCCGCATAGGGCCGAAACCGGTCCTCATAACAGTGGCGGCAGCGCCGGTGGCACAGCCAGCTCATCACGTAGTAAATCGATTCCACTCGTTATCCCCAGGTCGCGGTCGACCGCTTCTCAATCTTGGCCTCGTCCAGCACAATGCCGAAGCCCGGTGTCTCCGGCAGCGTCAGCTTGCCGTTCACGGGTTTCGGGTCCCACTTTTCAAAGAAGTAGTAGCTGCTCATCTTGCTGATCAAGTATTCCAACAGCGGGCACGTCATCGGGGACTGCGCCGCAATCACATGCATCGCCGCATGCACGTTGTGCCCATGCGGAATCACGTGCGCGTCGTAGCTTGATGCAATGTGGCAGATCTTCATCAACTCGCTCACGCCGCCGCACCACTCCGGGTCGGCCTGCACCACGCTGATCGCACCAGCCTGCAAATAGCGCATCACCTCGTGACGTCCATAGAAATGCTCTCCCGTCGCCACCGGAATGCTGGTCGCCCGCCGCAGGTTCGCGAAGCTCTCCAGCTTGTCCACATGGAACGGCTCCTCAATCCACCGCGGCCGGTACTGCTCCACCTGCTTCGCCCACTGGATGGCGTAGTTGTAATCCCAGCCCATGAAGGCGTCAAACATAAGGTCCGCGTCCGGCCCCACCGCCTCGCGCAGCAACTTCACCATCTCCACATTCTTCCGCAGCCCGGCCGCGCCATCGCCCGGCCCCACCGGCATGAACCACTTCTGCATCCCATAGCCCTGCCGCTTCAGCTCGGTGGCGATGAGCCGCATCTTCTCCGGCTCCACACTGTGGCCCAGGCAGCTGCCGTAGACATCGATTTCCTTGCGCGTAGGCCCGCCCAGAAGCCTGTAAACCGGCGTCGAGTAGTAACGCCCCCGCAGGTCCCACAGCGCGTTGTCCACGGCGCTGATCGCCATCATGAAATGGCTCGACCGCGAGTGCCGGTTGGACCGGAACATCTTGTCCCACACCGTCTCGCCCGCCAGCGCGTCCTTGCCAATCAGGAACGGCCGCAACTGCTGATGCACCACGATCGCCGCTTCCAGATCGATCGGTCCGTACAACCCTTCCGGCCCCTCGTTCGTCGTGATGCGCAGGTACAGCGCCGTCGCCTTCACTTCGCCCGCCGTCTTGGTTCGCTCGTGATACTCAGCCGGCCGGTGCTCGGCGTACACGTGCAGCGGGTTCACCTGGTGCTGCCCCTTGGCGTCGCCGGCTTCCGTCTTCCGCCGGCCCTCCACACGGATCATCTCCACGGCGCGAATCGTGGCGGGCCCGTTGTTCCGGGCTTTCTCCTGCGCGTGGAGCAGGGCGGGAACGGCGGTGAGGAAAAGATCTCGGCGTCGCATAGCAGCTGAATTCTAACAGACTAGACTGAAGAGATCCGTGCCCTTCCCGCTTCTCCTTCTCGCCGCCGCTCTCTCCCACTCGCCGTGGCAGGAAACCCTGCAACGCTTCGTCACCCCGCAAGCCCGTGTCGACTACGCCGCCCTCAATAAACAAGGGCTTCCCACGCTCGACGCCTATCTCGCCACGCTTGCCCAACCCTTCCCTCGCGACGTCTCCCGCGACGAGCGCAAAGCCGCGCTCATCAACGCCTACAACGCGCTCACCGTCCGCTGGGTCGCCGCCCACTATCCCATCCCCAGCATCTGGCGCACGAAGCATCCGTTCACCGAAGTCCGCCACACCGTCGACGGCCGCAAATACTCGCTCGATCAAATCGAAACCGAACTCCGCGACATGGGCGACCCGCGCGTCCACGCTGTCCTTGTTTGCGCCGCGCGCAGCTGCCCGCCGCTGCGTCGCGAAGCCTACGTGGCCGAACGGCTCGACGCGCAACTCACCGCCAACACGCTGGCCTGGCTTTCCAATCCGGCGCTGAACGAATTCGATCCGACTGCCAGGGAAGCCGAAGTCAGCCAGATTTTTGAATGGTACGGCTCGGACTTCGGGGCGTCCCCGTGGGGCTTACTTCGATTCCTCTCCACATACGGACCACCGCACGCCAAATGGATGTACCAACACGGCTCCGGGAAGCGATTGGTTCGGTATCGCGAGTATTACTGGGGTTTGAACGATGCCGGCACCGCTGGCGACGCCTACGGCTACTGGTCCTTCCGCTTCGATTACCTCCGCAACAAATACCTCTAGCCCACCCCCGGTTCCATTCCTCGTTCAACTCTGTTACTCTTCGGCTTCTCCCTCCTGCGAATCCGCCCGAGGGAGACATTCCAGGCACCTGTGGGGGCCGTACGGAAGCTCCTCACAGGGAAAGGAGCAGTAATCATGAAGGTCTATGAAGGCAGTGACCTACGCAACGTCGCGCTGGTCGGCCATCTTCATAGCGGCAAGACATCGTTGGCTGCCGCTATGCTCTTTACCGCCGGGGCCACTCCCCGGCTCACCCGAGTGGACGAGGGCAATACACCTACCGATTTCGACGAAGAAGAGGTGGCCCGCAAGATCAGCATTTCCGCCGGTATCGCCCCGGTGGAATGGAAAAAGAATAAGTTGAACCTGGTCGACACGCCAGGATTCAATTCGTTTCTGTACGAAACGAAGGCTGCTCTTGTGGGCGCGGATTCCGGCGCTGTTATCGTCGACGGCGTGGCCGGTGTCGAAGTCGGCACCCAGCACGTCTACAACCTCTGCGCGGACCTCGATATCCCGCGCATCTTCGTAATCAATAAACTCGATCGCGAACGCGCCAGCTTCGACCGCGCTCTGGAAAGCATCCACAGCTCGTTCGGCCGCACCGCCGTTCCCGTGCATCTCCCCATCGGCGCCGAACGTGAGTTCAAAGGCGTCGTCGATCTGGTCCGCATGAAGGCCTGGATCTACACCCCCGACGGCGACGGAAAGGGCAAGGAACAGGACATCCCCGCCGACATGGCCGAGGCTGCCACCGCCGCCCACGAAGTCCTCGTTGAAATGGTTGCCGAAGGCAACGACGAACTGCTCGAAGAGTTCTTCGCAGTGGGCACGCTGCCCATCGAACACATCGTCGATGGTCTCAAACAAGCCCTCCGCGATCGCCGCCTCTTCCCGGTCTTCTGCTGCTCCGCGCTGCACAATATCGGCACCGGTCAGCTCCTCGATCAGATCGCTGAAATCCTCCCCAGCCCCGTGGAACGCCAGCCGCTCCAGGGCTCCTGGAACGGACAGCCGGTCTCGCGGAAAATCAGTGATGCCGAACCGCTCTCCGTCTATGTCTTCAAAACTCTCGCCGACCCGTTCGCCGGCCGCCTCTCCTACTTCCGCGTCATCAGCGGCGTCCTCAAGAACGACGCCCATCTGATCAACGCCTCCACCGGCACCGACGAACGCCTCTCCCACATCGCCTGCCCGCTCGGCAAGACGCAAATTCCCGTCACCGATCTGCACGCCGGCGATATCGGTTGCGTCGCGAAATTGAAGGACACTCTCACCGGCCATACGCTCTACGACAAGTCCGCGCCCGTCCAATTCCCGCCCGTCCAACTGCCCGAGCCCTCCATCGCCTACGCCATTTCGGCCAAGAGCCGCAACGACGAAGACAAGCTCGGCCAGACCATCCACCGGATCATGGAAGAGGACCTCTGCCTCCGCTTCGCGCGCGACCCGCAAACGAAGGACTTCCTTCTGCACGGAACCGGGCAGGCGCATATCGAAACCGTCGTCAGCAAAATCAAGCGCCGCTACCATCTCGACGTCGCGCTCCACGCGCCGAAGATCCCCTACCGCGAAACCATTCGCGGCAGCGCCTCCGCCCAGGGCCGTCATAAAAAACAGACCGGCGGCCACGGCCAGTTCGGCGACTGCTGGATTCGCATGGAACCGCTCGAACGCGGCGCCGGCTTCCAGTTCGCCAACGAAGTCTTCGGCGGTTCGATCCCGCGTAACTTCATCCCCGCCGTGGAGAAGGGAATTGTCGAAATCGCCGCCAACGGCTTCCTCGCCGGTTTCCCGATGGTGGATTTCAAAGTGGTCGTCTACGACGGCTCCTACCACGATGTCGACAGCTCCGAAATGGCCTTCAAACTCGCCGCCCGCAAGGCGTTCAAAGCCGCCATGGTCGCCGCTAAACCGTCGCTCCTCGAACCCGTCATGCGGGTCGAAATCCAGGCCCCCGTCGAATTCGCCGGCGACCTGATGAGCGACGTCACCGGCCGCCGCGGCCGCATGAACGGCATGGAGGTGAAGGAGAATACGCAGGTGCTCCGCGCCATGATCCCCATGGCCGAGATGCTCACCTATCAAAACGACCTCACCGCCAAAACTCAGGGCCGCGGGTCGTTCACCATGGAGTTCGACCACTATGACTACGTACCACCTCTCCAGGCGGACAAAATCATAGCGGCCGCAAAAGCCGCTGGCGTCCACGTCTCCGACGAAGACGAGTAGCGGCTGTATTCCAGGAGGGATACCCGGCTCCCGCAATCCGGGTATCCCTCTACTTTCTCCGGGAATCTGCCGATATGCCCATAGGGACACACCTACTGTGACAATGGTAAACAGCCTGAGTTGAATCATGAGCCGCGCTTATAGTAAGGTCAAAGGGTTGCAATGTAACCTCAAATTCAAAATCCGCGGGGAGATGGAATGAGCAAGTTTCCTGTCTTGCGTGTCGCGAAAGCGGCCGCAGCCACCATCCTGACCGCGGGTTATCTCCTCGTGGGCTCGTCGCTTGCCACCGCGCAAGTCGCGCCCGCACTCGCCGTCGCAGCCAAACCGGAAGCCGACGACACGGCAACGCGCGGTATCGAAGCCGTTCCGGCCCTCACGCCGATCCCCGCGTTGAACTCCTCCGCTTTTCCCCCGAAACCGAGTTGGAAAGAGGAGCGTTTGGTCAATGCCGAACGCCTGTATACCGAGGGCTATCGCCTCTATCAGGCCGGTGACCGCGAAGGCGCCCGCAAGCAGTTCGACGATGCGCTCGACCTGGTCCTGAACGCCAAGTCCGAACCCGTCAACCGCTCGTCTTTCGACAAACGCTTCGACGAACTCGTGCAGAAGATCTACCGCATCGACGTCGATTCGCTGCAAAGCGAAAAGTCCGCCTCCACCCTGCCGTCCTACGACAAAGCGCCCATCGACGACATTCTCTCTCTCACCTTCCCGGTGGACCCGAAACTGAAAATGAAGGTGCGCGAAGAAGTCGGCGCCACCGTCAGCCAGTTGCCGCTTGAAGCCTCCGACGCTGTCCTCAGCTTCATCAACTACTTCTCTGGCGATCGTGGCAAGCGCACCCTCGTCGCCGGCCTCAAACGCGCCGGCAAGTTCAAGCCGATGATCTCCCGCATTCTCGACGAAGAGGGCATCCCGCAGGAGTTCATCTTCCTTGCCCAGGCCGAAAGTGGCTTCCTGCCCCGCGCCATGAGCTACATGGCTGCCGGCGGTATGTGGCAGTTCATTCGCGAAACCGGCGGGAAGTACGGGCTCAAGAATGACGGCTGGGTCGACGAACGGTTCGATCCCGAAATGGCCACCCGCGCCGCCGCCCGCCACCTCCGCGATCTTTATCACGAATTTGGTGACTGGTATCTGGCCATCGCCGCCTACAACTGCGGCCAGGGCAACGTGGATCGCGCGGTCTCCAAAACCGGCTATGCCGATGTGTGGGAACTCCGCTCCCGCGGCACGCTGCCGCTCGAAACGTCGAACTACGTCCCCATCATTCTCGCCATGACCATCATGGCCAAGAACCCGCAGAACTACGGCATCGACGATATCGTTCCCGAAGAGCCGCTCGTCTACGACACCATAGAAGTCAACGTGCTCACCAGCCTCGCGCTGGTCTCCGATATCATCGGCCGGCCCGTTTCCGAACTGAAGGAGCTCAACCCGGCCCTGCTTCGCGATTTCGCCCCTGCCGGCTACAAACTGCACATCCCGCGCGGTTCCAGCCAGTCGCTAATGGCCGGTCTGGAGATGATCCCGTCCGAACGCCGCGCCAGCTGGCGCGCCCACCGCACCGAATCCGGCGAGAGCTTGGCTGTCCTCGCCACTCGCTACCACACCACCGTGGCGCAGCTCCAGTCGGCCAATCACCTGACCGATGAAGAACCGAACGCCGGTTCGCTGCTCATCGTTCCGGCGGTGGCCCAGCCCATCATCACTGCGCGCGCCACCCGCCCCGCGGTTCGCTCGGGCGTTCGCCCCGGCGCTCGCACGCAGACGATCGCCCGGACGCCCATTCGCCGTCCCGCTCAGTCGGCCTACAAGGCCGCGCCCAAGCAGCCGGCACGCAAAGCAGCGCCCACCGTGGCCAGCTCCGCCGCCCGTCGCAAACAGGGCTAATCTCCGCATCCCCGGTGTTTTTCGGCTTTGGCCTTGAAGCCGCCACGTGCCAATGGTTCAACACAAAAAGGGCGCCCGCCGGGCGCCCTTTTCCTGCCACTGAATCCGTGCGAACTACTCGCCCGGGACCGGCTTACCAACCGCCAGCCGGCACCGCTGGAACAGTTCCAGCAACGACTCGGCATATTCTTCCGGCGATCGGACCGCGCTCTTGCCGGCAAAGCCTGCCGCCGGCGCGCCTTTTCCGTAGCCAGTGCTTACGGCGATGAACTTCATCAGTTCCAGCGCCACCTCATCACGATTATTCTTCTCACCCGGTTTCGTGTCGGGTGCTTTTTCGTCTGCCATAACTCTAGACTAGACTAAGATGCCCGTTCTCGCCCGTCGACCTTTGCGCCGCATGCGCGGAGGAGCTCAGGCCTTCCTCATGGAAGCAGCCGACGGCCACCATTACGTCGTCAAATTCACGGACAATCCGCAGCACCGCCGCGTCCTCGTCAATGAGTACGTCGCCTCCATCCTCCTCCAGCACCTGGAAATCGCCAAGCCCGAATCCCGCGTCATCGAAGTGACCGCCGATCTCCTGCGCGAATTCCCCGACGTCTACATCCAGCTCGGCACCTCCCGCCGCGAAGTCACCCCCGGCTGGCACTTCGGCTCCCGCTTCCCCGGCAACCCCATCACACAGGCCGTCTACGACATCCTCCCCGACGCCCTCATGAAAAAGGTGGCCAACCCCGAAGACTTCCTCGGCGTCCTCGCCTTCGATAAATGGGCCGGCAACTCCGACTCCCGCCAGGCCATCTTCTTCCGCGCCCGCCTCTCCGACTGGCGCCCCAATGCCCAGGGCAATCCCCTCCAAGTCGGCTTCGTCGCCCAGATGATGGACCACGGCTATTTATTCGACGGCCCCAACTGGGAGTTCCGCGACGCCCCCCTCTTCGGCCTCTTCTTCCGCCCCATCGTCTATGAAAAGGTGCGCGGCCTCGACGACTTCTCCCCCTGGCTCGAACGCATCCAGAACTTCCCCGAAGAGATCATGGACCGCGTCCTCCGCGAAGTTCCCGAATCCTGGCTCCCCGGCGATGAACGCGATCAGCTAACCCGTCTGCTCGAAACCCTGCTGAAACGCCGCAAACGCGTTCCGCAGTTCATCGAAGATTGCACCCGCGGCCGCGTCAACCCTTTCCCAGCGTGGCAACCACCGACTCGGTAATCATCTTCGCCGTCGAGTTCGCCATCAGAATCCCATTCCGGAAGTGCCCGTAGGCCAGCCACAGCTCCTTCCCCTCCACCTTCTCCACCACCGGCTCCCCAATGGCCGACCCCGGCCGCAACCCCGCCCACACCAGGTCCGGATCCCGGTTCAGCAACCGCGGCAACAGCATCAGAGCCGCCGCCTTCAACGCCTCCACCCGCTCCGGCTCCACTTCCTTGTCCCACACGTCCCGCTGCTCATCGGACCCGAAAATCGTAAACCCGTTCTCCCGCTGCAGCGCATAGTGGTGCCCGTAGCGCACAATCGGCGGCAGGGACTCTTTTTTGCAGTGGTAGCCCAGCAGGTGCCCCTTCACGGGAAAAGCGCGTGGTGCCCCGTCCAGGCCCTCTATCTGGCTCGCCCACGCCCCGCTGGCGATCACCATCGGCCCGTCGCACCGTTCCACCCGGTCGTTCTCCCGAATCTCCACGCCCAGCTTTCCGCATGCCGCCACTAGCGCCTCGCACACGTTCCGCGGATCCACCACCGCCTCGTTCGGGAACCACCGCGCCGCCCGCACCCCGCTCGTCGGGATCGGCGCAAAGTACCGCGCCCCGGAAACCGTCAGCTCTTCCATGTAAATGCCGTCCGGCCGCGGCCGATCGAGCGCTTCCTTCTCGGCGTCGTTAAACGCCAACTCCATCGTGCCGCACACCCGGAAATCAATCGGTACTCCCGTAGCCAGCGTCAGTTCCTCCACAAACTCGCCATACTCGGCCAAACTCTGCACCGCCACCTGCGTCCACCGCGAGTCCTCATGGAACTCCCCCGCCGGCGTCAGCATCCCCGCCCCTGCCCAACTGGACTCTCCCGCCACCCGGCCGGCGTCTCGCACGACAACCTGGTATCCGGCCTGCGCCAGGCGCCAGGCAATAGAGAGCCCGATGATCCCGGCTCCGGCAATCTCAACGCGCATGTCTTTCCATGTTACTTGTCCGCATGCCCACTTGTAGAATGGGGGGATGCATCGCTTCCTGCTCCACAATGAGTCGCTCCGCGAAACCACGGAGCCCTGCCTGCTCCCTGGCCAGGTTGGATTCCTCAACGGCTGGGGCGTTTTCAGTACTCTCCGTGTCGCCGAAGGCGTGTTGTTTGAATGGGATCGCCACTGGGCGCGGATGGTGCGCGATGCCCACAGAATGCGCGTGCCGCTACCGGAATCGCCCGAAACTCTGCTCGATGGCCTCCACCGCCTCATCGATGCCAACAACGCCCACAACGGCACCCTCCGCGTTGCCATCGTCCGCAACCACGGCGGCCTTTTTGAAGCCCCCGGCCAAACCCGCAAGTTCGACGTAGTTGCCTTCACCACCGGCCTCCGCAACTGGGGCGATGCTGTCCGCCTCGCCATCAAGCCCGACGCCCGCCAGGGCGCCAACGAGTTTCGCGGCGCCAAAATCACCGCCTGGGCCAACAACCTCTCGTGGTACGAAGAGGCCCACGAACGCGGCTTCGACGAAGTCGTCCTCCTCGACGAACACGGCCGCGTCAGCGAGTGCACCTCCGCCAACCTCTTCGCCGTCTTCGGCAACGATGTTGTCACTCCAGCGCTCGATACCGGTTGCCTCCCCGGCATCACCCGCGAAGTCCTCCTCGATTCGATCCTCGTCCCCGGCGTCACCATCCGCGAAGGCCACCTCCTTCCCCCCGATCTGGAACGGGCCGACGCCGTCTTTATGACTTCCTCCACCCGCGACGTCCTCCCAGTCACAGAGGTCGAAGGCCTGCGCATCCGCTCCGAGTCCGATGTCCCCGCCCGCCTCCTCGCCGCCTTCCGCGCCCACATCGCCGGCTATATTGACGCCCGTCGTGTTTCCATACCCCGGACGGTGTAGCCGATGCGAGTGATCATACGGGCTGCTACTTTACGCAGGACAGATGTATCATGTTCTTATTCGATGACACTGGAATGTCCAAAATGTGGGTCTGACGAAGTGCGTCTTTCCCGGAAGAAGCTTGCCTTGCGCAAGCTCTTCGGCATTTTTGGTGTCTATCTCTTTCGCTGTGAAGAGTGTGGGCATCTCTTCCGTTCGAGCATTCAACGCGTTCGTCACTTCCTCTACGCTAAATGCCCCATGTGTCATCGCATGGACCTCAGCCGTTGGACCCGTGAGTTTTACAACGCGCCCTTTCTTACCCGCCTCATGCTCGGTCTCGGCGCCAAGCCAGTCCGCTGCGAATACTGCCGCAACAACTTCTGGAGTTTCCGCCTGGTTAGGGAAAAATTCAGCAAGGAGAAGCGCGCCGCCCGCAGTCAGATCGTCGTACCCGTGGAACAGGACGAGCCGGAGGCGATAAGTCGCTCCGCCAGCGCAAAGCGGTAGATATCCGTAGTTCTTCCAGACGCATCACGATCGGTCGTTTCTGGTCGGCCAGGACGCGCGGGAACTGCACCTTGTCCCAAGGGCATCTCCTTCGTGGGTCCTGTCTTTTCTCCAGTAGATGTAATTCCTATTGCCGAATCGCTGTCAGTTTCAGTAACTCCACTCTCGTGTCGCAGGACTTGGTGAAGCCCGCAATGGAATGCAATCAACTTCGTTGTGTGCTTGATCGCGAGCCCGGCCGAAGAAAACGCCACCCAGGGAACCGATTCGATGAAGCACGAATGCTTGGTCCCGCCCGCCAGCGATTCCCCGTTCTTGGAGGGAAGGCGGTTCGCGGACATTGGGGGGGCGCGACGGACGAATCAGCCGGCACCTGCTATTGTCAGACGACTTCGCCGCCGGGCGCCGCCCTGGACGTTGTGCGGCAGTGCGCGGAGAAGGGCGTGCGGCGGACTTGGATTCACCGCTCCTTCGGCACTGGGAGCGTCTCCCGGGACACCGTTCGCCAATGTGGGGCGCGCGGGATCGCGTGGATTGTTGGCGGCTGTCCGATGATGGATTGCGTCCCCGTCGACCCGGCCCACCGCTGCTTCCGCTGGCTGCTGGGATGGAGTGGGCCGGTGCCGAAATAAGCGGCGTGCGATCCTGAATTCTTGGCATGAAGATCTACGCTTGGCTCTGCGTGGCCGCGGGCCTGTTCGCCCAACAGGCTCCCGCCCCCGCTCCCACCCCCGCTCCCACATCTGCGTCCACACCCGCGCCGGCGCCTCCGTCCAAAGACGACACGCGCACGCAGTTGAACCTGCTGGGGCAAACCGACTCCAGCAGCGGCGAAAGCCGGCGCAATGAGAACGTGCAGTTCAACCTGATCGACAACAACGCACTGAAGGAAATCAACCAGCGGCTGGGTGTGACGCCGACCGTTCACCCCGAGTTTCAGGCGGAGCGCAACTACTACGGTTCGGAGTTCGGCACCTCGCCTGGATCCAACATCCTTGCCGTGCCAAAACCGGGCGCCGCGGCCTGGCATGCCGCGCTGAACTGGGCGCACCTGAACAGCCTGTTCTCCGCGCGCAGTTTCTTTCAGGTGGGCGGCGTGAAACCGGCCCGGGAGAACACCTTTGGCCTGTCGGTGACCGGGCCGCTGTGGCGTGGCGCCGCTCTCTCGGTGGACGGAACGACGCAACGGATCCGAGGTGTCGTCAACGGGAATGTGCAGGTGCCCGCGCCGCACGAACGGACGCCCCTCACTACGGAGCCTGAACTCCGCGCCTTCGTGCAGCGCATCTTCAACGCTTATCCGGCGGAACTGCCGAACCGCACCGACATCGACGCGCGCATGTTGAACACCAACGCGCCGCAGAGCGTCAACAATGACAGCGCTACGTTGCGGCTGGATCAATCATTGGGCGGCAAGGACAAGCTGATCGCTTTGTACACCCACGTTGGCGCGAACGTCAGGGCGTTCCAGCTCATCCAGGGCCAGAACCCCGATACGACCACCAAGTCCCACCAGGCCGGGCTGCAATGGCACCGCTCCTGGTCGGCACGGACGCAGACCATCGCCGGGGTGCGCTTTGACCGCACGCGCTCGCTGATCACGCTCGAAAACAACTCCATGGGCTACCAGGTGTTCACGAGCGGCCTGCTGCGGGCCATAACGGACAACAACGCGATTCCGATCGACCGGGTGCAGAATCTTTGGAAGTCGGCGGGGCAGGTTGCGCATGTGAAGGGCAAGCACTCGTTCAAGGCCGGGTTTGAACTTCTGCGCCGCCAGATGAACGGCCGCGAATCCGATGCCCACGTCAACGCGATCTCGTTCTTCGCCAACTATGGCAACGACACGATCACAAACCTGCGGCTGGGCCGCGCCTCTACATTTTGGATTGCCCAAGGCGAACTGCATCGCGGCTACCGGAACTGGGACAACTGGTTCTACGCGGCCGACAAGTGGAGTGTCCATTCGCGCCTCACCGTAAACCTGACGCTCGGCTACCGGCCGATCTCCCGCCCGGTGGAGGTGAACCGGATCGACCAGGTTCCTTACTATTCGGACACGAATAACTTCGGCCCGACGGCCGGGATTGCCTACAAACTGCCCGGGCGCTGGGGCGTGTGGCGAGCCGCCTATGGCCTGCACTACGGCGAGATCTTCCCGGTGACGTTTCAGCAGGTCCGCTTTAACCCGCCGAACAACTATAAGGCCGTCATCCAGGACCCCGATCTGCTGCGCGCGCTGCGCGGAGGCTACAACGTTCGCGGGAATCCGCCCCGGCAATCGGTGTTCTACGACTACCAGCAGAACCTGGTGAGCCCGTATTCTCAGCAGTACAACGCGGTGTGGGAGTTCGCACCTTCGCCCGCATGGACGTGGCAGCTTGCCTATGTGGGCAGCCGCTCGATCAAAGTGCTGAACCACTGGTATGAGAACCGCGCCCATGCGCGCGCCGGCATTCCGCTGACGACGGCGACGGTCGATGCCCGCCGGGCGATTCAAACCGCCGGCGAGATCCGCCGCGTGATGAATTCCTCGCGTGGGTACTTTGACGCGTTCCGCACCACGGTCACCTCGCGGAACTATCGCGGCCTCAGCCTGGAGACCTCCTATTGGTTTAGTAAGGCGATCGACCTTGGCGGCGACTACACCAATACCGCTCACGACATTGATAGCTTCCGGTTCCGGAGCCAGGGCGAGTTCAATGTCGCCGGCGACATGCGGGGGCTCAGCCGCTTCGACTCGCCGCACGCGCTATTGATCAAGGCCGACTACCGCATCCGTTTGCCGCGCGCTCTGCGCCGCGCGGGGCGGTGGCAGGCCGACTCCGTGCTGCTGTTTAAAACGGGCACGCCGTTCAATCTCATTACGGGTTCCGATGCGCCGAACTTCGGCAATGTGGACGGCATTTCCGGCGACCGGCCAAACGTGATTGATCCGGCCGTTTTGGGCCGTACGATCTCCCACCCGGACCTGTCGCGGAGCCAACTGCCGAGAGCGGCGTTTGCCTTTATCCGGCCGGGCGAGGAGCGCGGCAATCTGGGCCGGCATATGTTCCGGCGGGCTACGATCCGCAATTGGAACGCGGGGCTGACTGGCCAGTGGGCACTCGATCGGAACCGAACGCTGTCGCTGCGGGTGGAGTCCATTAACCTGTCGAATACGCCGCAGTTCGCCGAGCCAGGCACCACGCTGACCGATCCGAATTTCGGCGTCATTACCAATACACTAAATGACGGGCGGACGTTTCGGGTCACTTTGCGTCTGGGGCTATAAGGGCGCAGGAGCCGCCGTTGTGGCGCTGGAAACACGCATGTCTAGTTCACAAACCGTCGCAGCCGCACATTGTTGACTAACCCCAGCATCATAAACACGCTCAACATACCGCTCCCGCCATTGCTCATCAATGGCAGTGGGATCCCCGTCACCGGCATCCGGCCCACCACCATCCCCACGTTTACCAACAGGTGGAACAGAAGTGTGGCGCAAATACACATGCATATGTACATACCCCCGCGGTCCGGCGCCGTTTGCGCGTTCTGTACGATCTGCATGAACAACAAAAAGTACAACCCCAGCACAAACACCACGCCCACAAAACCGTGCTCCTCGGCGAACGCCGCGAACACGAAATCCGTGTGTGGCACCGGCAGGAACTGGTACCGTGTCTGCGTCCCGTGCGTCACGCCCTTGCCCCACATCCCCCCGTTTCCAATCGCGATCTTCGATTGGATCACCTGATACCCGTCCCCTTTCGGATCCCGCGAGGGATCAAGGAACGTCTGAATGCGAGACTTCTGATAGTCCTTCAACAGGAACCAGCTCGACGGAATCAGCACAATCGCCAGCGCCGCGATCAGCACCGTATACTGCCACCGCAACCCGGCAAGAAAGACCCCCATGACGAGAATCGGAACGTAGGTCGTCGACGTTCCCAGATCCGGCTGCTTCATCACCATCAGCATCGGCACGCCCACCAGCGCGCACAACTTCGCCAGATCCTTCCAGTGCATGGACTCCGAGCGCAGTTCCGTCAAAAACCGCGCCACCAGCAAGACCATCACCAACTTTGCGAACTCCGAAATTTGGAAAAGAAACCCGCCCGGCAACGCAATCCACCGGCGCGACTCAAAGATCTTCACCCCGAATAGCGCCGTGACGATCAAGAGAAAAATCGTCGCGCCGTATAGAATCGGAACCTGCCCCAACAGCGTGTGATAGTCCAGCGACGAAATGATCCACATCAGCACCAGGCCCACGCAAACGAAAATGATCTGCTTCCACCACAGGTCTTTCCATTTCGTCCCCTGGCCCGCCGAGAAAATCTGCAATATTCCGATCGAGCAGATCAACAGCGCGATCAGCAACAATCCCCAGTCGAAGTCTTTAATCGAACGGTAACTGGCCATCGTTAATTCGCAAATCCCTTCGCCGCGTGCGGCGCCAGCGCCAGCGTCGGCATCCGGTTCACGTTCCGGTTCTTCTTGTCGAAATAGGCCTTCATTACGTCGCGCGCAATCGGCGCCGCCTGGTCACCGTGGCCGCCGCCTTCAAACAGCACGGAAACCACAATCTCCGGATTCACCCGCGGCGCGAACGCTACAAACCACGCGTTGTCTTTCAACTCCGCCGCCAGCCGCGTCGACGTTTTCAATAGCTCGTTCGATGCCAACTGAGCCGTCCCCGTCTTCCCGCAAACTTCCACCCCTGGCAGCCGCGCCACCCCGCCCGTCCCGCCCTGGTTCACCACCCCGTACATCCCGTAGATCACCTGGTTAATCGATTCCATCCCCACGCCCGACTTCCGCGGCTCAATCCGCGCCGGGTCCTTCACCAGATGCGGCCGCTGCCATACGCCCCCGGCCGCGATCCCGCCCGTCATCACCGCCAGCTGCAACGGCGTGATGGTCAAATAGCCCTGGCCAATCGCCACGGAAATCGTATCGCCCGGGAACCACTGCTGCCGCAGCGTCCGCGCCTTCCACTTCGTCGACGGCAACACCCCGCGATACTCAAACGGCAGGTCGATCCCCGACTCTTTCCCCAGCCCCGCAATCTCGCCCAACGCCGCCAGTTTGTCGATCCCCAACCGGCTCCCGACGTTGTAAAAAAACACATCGCAGCTTTGCGCCAGCGCCGTGTGCAGGTTCACCGTCCCGTGCCCCCGCTTGTTGTGGCAGTGGTGGTAATGGCCGTAGAAATTCATCCCGCCGTTGCACGTAAACGTGGTCTTCTCGTCAATGATGCCGTGCTCCAACGCCGCCAGCGCCACCAGCGGCTTGAACGTCGATCCCGGCGCTAAATTGGACTGAATCGCCCGGTTCAACATCGGTTTCTCGACGTTGTTCATGATCTCGTCCCAGTCTTTTTGCCGGATGCGTCCCGCGAACTTGTTCGGATCAAACGCCGGCCGCGATACCATCGCCAGCACCTCCCCGTTCCGCGGGTCCATCGCCACCACCGACCCCCGCCGCCCCTCCAGCGCCAGTTCCGCCACAATCTGCAAATCCAGGTCCACCGTCAACTGCATCGATCGCCCCGGCTCGGCTTCCTTATACCCGATCACCTCGCGCTCGTTGCCCTTGTTGTCCACCACCACCTGCCGCTGTCCGTCCACCCCCATCAGCGTCTCGTTGTACTGCCGTTCAATCCCGGCCTTCCCAATCACGTCGCCCTGATTGTACTTGGCGAAATCCGCCAGGTCCAATTCGGCCTCCGTCACTTCGCCCACGTATCCGATCACGTGCGACAGCAGGTTGTTGCGCGGGTATAGCCGGTGCTGCACATGCACCAGTTCCAGTTCCGGAAACGTGTCCGGATCGTGGTGGCTCTCGACGAATGAAATCTCGGCCGGCGTCAGCTCTTCCTTGATCACAATCGCCTGGTACTTCGGCCGCGACCGAAACCGGTGCAGCCGGCCCCTCAGCTCCTCCAGGTCCAGGTTCAGCCCCGCCGCAATCGCCGGCAGGTGATCGTCTTTCAGGTTTTCCCGCGACAAATACACCGAAAACGACGAGTGGTTATCGACCACAGTCCGCCCCTCCCGGTCCAGAATCTTTCCCCGCGCCGCCAGGATCGGCGTCGCTTTAATCCGGTTCCGGTCCGCCGCCTCCGAATACAGCTCGTTGTTCTGCACCTGCAGCTTCCAAAACCCGGCGATCAGAAACAGGAACACCGCCACTGAAATGTACTGGAAGAACGCGATCTTCCCGGAGGCGTAGTTGGTGTCGTCGTGCAGAATCGACGGATCCAGCTTGTCGGGGTTCAGCGGATCGCTCGGATTGTCGTGTATGCGAGTGGCCACGTGTCCTCTAGCCCCTTTCCCGTAGTTTATCGAGAATCAGAAACAGCGGTACGGCAACCAGCGAGTTCAACAGCCCGAACAGCAGCGTCTGCGTCAGGTCGAAGTCGATGGCCTGCCCCAGCAATGCCCGCACCAGAATCCAGGTGAAAAACTGGTGGAAGAAAAAGAAGAAGAAGGAGAGCCCGAACCGGATCGTCGTATTGTCCACGTCGATCTTGATTGAAATCGACGCCGCGAAATACCCAACCAGCGTCTTCACCATGCCGAATATCCCCAGTGGCTGGTGCGACAGCGCGTCCTGCAACAGTCCGATCGCCGCGCCGATCAGCGTCCCGCCAACCGGATTGCGCCGCATCAGCGAAAAATACACCGTAACCAGCAGCGGCAGCTCCAAATATGCCAAGTGCCGGAAGAACAGCGGAATGTTCACCTGAAACGCAATCGACGCCAGCGGAATGAAAATCAGCCAGATCATCCGGAACTTGGAGATCTTCCCGCGGCGCGGATTGTCGATTAGGATCTGATCGGAGGTGTCCGGCATAGCTACTGCTGCGCAGGCCCTCCTGCCGCTGGCTTCGCCGGTGTCGTCGCGGGGGGCGTCGCCGGAGGCTTCGCCGGAGTGGTCGCCGGAGGCTTCGCCGGAGTGGTCGCCGGAGGCGTTGCCGCGCCAGTTCCCGGCGCCGTCCCCGCTGGCGGAGGCGCCAGCACCGGCGCCTGCGGCCGCGTCACCTGCGCGGGATCCATGTTGAAGTTCGGCAGCCGCGCCCCGGCGTTCCCAAACCGCACGCCCTGAATCTCCCCAATCCGCTTGATCTTCTCCCGCAGCCGGTCGGCGTCGGTCGATAGCGCCGGAATCCCGGACTCCGCCGCCTTCTGCTCGGGTGTTTTATTCTCCGCCGATTCCGGCGGTGCCAGAATCGTCACCGGCCCCGTCGCCGGCCCGCTGCCCTCGGGGATCATCTGGTGCACGCCTTCCAGCACAATCAGCACCTCTTCCAGCCCGCGCTGCAGCCCGGTCGGATCCAGGAAAATCTCTTTAAACTCTTTCCCCTGCCGCACCGTCCGCACCTGCCCTGCCGGCAGCCCCTTGGCAAATACCCGGTCGTCGCCGGAGGTGAAGAACCACTCGCCCTCTTCCACCTTAATTTCGTTTTGGATGTGGTCCACCAGCACCTGGCTCCGGCCCAATCCTTTCAAGGTGCCCGGCACCCGCGTCCGCTGCGAAATCACGCCCGCCGCGAAAAAGGCATCGGTAATCAACAGCACTTGCGACGCCGCCGGGTACACGAACGTCACTTTGCCCACAATCCCGTCCGGCGTAATCACGGCCATCCCGCGCTGCACGCCGTCTTTCTCCCCGCGATCCACAAACACCGCTTTCGAATTCGCGCCCGTCCCGGTGCCGATAATGCGTGCCGCCACCGTCTTCGCCCGGGTCTGCTGCTGAAACATCGCCAGCGCCCGAACCCGGTCCGCGGTCGTGAGCTCGGTCCGCAAAAACTGGTTCTCCAGTTTCATCTTGTCGAGCTCCGTCTTCAACCGCCCATTTTCCTGCTCCACCCGCAACAGCAAAATGTAGCGATCCAGAAATCCCATCGACGAACCGCGCGCATTATCCAGCGCCTTGGCCAGTGGCGATACCGCCGTCACCGTCGCCGAACGCAGCAGACTCACATCGTCTTTCGTTCGCACCTGGTAGGCAAGCAACACCAACTGCGCGGCGATGACAATCACCAAAACAGCCAGGTTGCGGTATCGGCTCATGCAGGACTCCAGCGGCCCGAACGGTTATTCGATGGCAATGCGGCGCAGCAGCTTGAAATCGGTCAGCATCTTGCCCGTGCCCAGCACCACGCTGGCCAGCGGATCTTCGGCGATTGAAACCGGCAGCCCGGTCTCTTCCCGGATACGTTTATCCAGGTTTTTCAACATCGCCCCACCGCCGGTCAAAACAATGCCGCGGTCGCTGATGTCGGCCGACAACTCCGGCGGGGTCCGTTCAAGGGCCACGCGGATCGCGTTCATGATCGTCGCCACGCACTCGCCCAGGGCTTCCCGGATCTCCGAGTCGTCAATCGTAATCGTCTTCGGCACGCCCTCGATCAGGTTGCGTCCCTTGATGTCCATCGAAATAGGCTTCTCCAGCGGATACGCCGAACCCACCGTAATCTTGATCTGTTCCGCCGTCCGCTCACCGATCAGCAGGTTGTACTTGCGCTTCAAGTACTGCATGATCGCGTCGTCCATCTCGTTCCCGGCCACGCGCACAGACCGCGCGTACACAATACCGGATAGTGAAATCACGGCCACGTCCGTCGTGCCGCCGCCAATGTCGACAACCATGTTGCCCGACGGTTCGGTAATCGGGAGTCCCGCGCCAATCGCGGCCACCATCGCCTGCTCCACCAAGTGCACTTCCGACGCCTTCGCCCGGTAGGCCGAATCGATAACCGCGCGCTTTTCCACCTGCGTGATTTCCGACGGCACTCCAATGACGATCCGCGGATGCACCAACATCTTCCGCCCGTGCGCCTTTTGAATGAAGTAATTCAACATGCGCTCGGTCACTTTGAAGTCCGCAATCACGCCGTCTTTCATCGGACGGATGGCCACAATGTTTCCCGGCGTGCGGCCCAGCATCTCCTTCGCCTCCTTCCCAACGGCTTCCACCTCGCCATTCGTTTTGTTAATGGCGACAATGGACGGCTCGTTGACGACAATTCCTTTGCCCTTGGCAAACACCAATGTGTTCGCCGTGCCAAGGTCAATCGCGAGGTCGGAAGAGAAGAGACTGAATAGAGAGCGGAGGTTCATTTGGAACGTAGAAATTCGTCCGGACGCTTGGATGCGTCCAGGGAGTGCTTGTACCAAACTAGCACGCTTTAAACGGCTGAGAATGCGATTTCTGTAATTTTTTCAGCTATTTGGGCAGCGTCATCGCCATTTGCTTTAACCGTGTAAACACCGTTTGAAGCGCCCGTTGGTGATCCGGTTTCATTGTTAAATTTTCTTTTTTCAATTCCGCCGCCAACTCTCCCGCCACCGGCTGAATCACCGGGAACTGCCGCGCCAACAGCTCCAAAAATCGCTTCCGCTCCGGCCACTGCGTCTCGTCCAATCCCAACGACACGTCCATCCACAGCACCGCCTGCGTCACCGCCTGGCACCGGTCCGGCGGCGGCGGGTTCTCTTGCGCCTCCAGCGCCCCCAGCGCCGTTCGCAACGACCGCAGCCACGGCTCCCGCCAGTCGATCTTCCGCCGGTCCATCTCGCCCCGGATCAACACATGCTGCACCGCGTCCCCGGCCAGAATCGAAAGACAACTCGACGGCCCGCCAAAATAGGCCGGTGCCGGATACCGCAGCGCCTTCAGCCACAAATGGCCGAATTCGTGGGCGATCACATACGGCTCGTCTTCCTTCGGCGTCTGCCGTGAATTCAGCAAAACAAAACTCAGCCGCCCCTCCGGACCCTGATAGGTAATGCTCAGCGCCTGCGCTTTGCGGAACTGGTCCTGGAAGTTCGGATTGTCCGTAAACTGCTGAAGAATATCGGTATACTTCGTCCCCGCCGGCACCGGGTCGCCCGGCGCCATCTGCAGCAAAAAGACCTTCTGGGGACCGGTTTTTTCAATCTCCAGCCGCCACATCTCAAGCGGTCCAGTAAGGAGCAGGGCCAACAGGACGGGCGTCACGATACGATAGTAGCAGTTGCTTACACGGAGACAGTTTGGAATCGCCGCCGGCGCCCTGGCCGGCTTGTCCTGCGCGCGGGAAAAGGGAAACGGGTTTGAAGGCCATGCCTTCGTCGCCAATGAAGAAGGGGGCGCCATCGCCGCGGTGAACCTCACCGCCTTCGCCGTCACCCGTCACATTCGTATCGAGGGCAATCCCACCCACGTCGTCAGCCACCCCACGCTCCCCTCGGTATGGGCGCTCGCCTCCGGCCACATTCACGAAATCGACCCCACCCGCCTCGAATTCCGCCGCAAGATATCGCTCAACGGCCCCGCGCTCGATCTCCAGTTGAGCCCCGACGGCCTCCACCTCTGGGCCCTCTCGCCCAACCGCCTGGCCAAGTTCAACGCCGAAACCCTCGCTCCTGCCGGCGTCTGGAACTTCCAAGGGGAAGCGACGTCCTTTGTCCTCGCCCGCCGCGAACCCTGGGCCGCCGTCATCCTGAGGGACCAACCCCCGCAACTCCTTCCCGCCGCCGAACCCGGCCGCGCCACGCCCATCACACTCCCCTACCAGGCCGATCTCATCCACTTCCGCAGCGACGGCAAGCAACTCGCCCTCGCCGGCGGCGCCGCCCGCCAGGCATCGTTTGTCACGGTACCCGACGCGCGCACCGTCGCCCACCTGCCCTTGGCCATCGAACCCCGCCGCATCGCCACCAAGCCCGACGGCGGCGAACTATACCTGACCGGCGACGGCCTCGACGCCGTAGTCGTCCTCTACCCCTACCTCGCCGAAGTCGGCGAAACAGTGTTAGCCGGCCGCCATCCCAGCGCCATGGCCGCCGTGTCGACGCCCGACCAGGCATTCCTGTTCGTAGCCAACCCCGACGCCGGCAACGTCACTATCCTCGATATCACGACCCACAAAATGGTGGGCGCCGTCCCGGTCGGTAAGGACCCCAACTTCCTGACGATCACCCCGGACGGCCAATACGCCCTGGTGCTGAACCGCGCCTCCGGCGACATGGGCGTGATCCGCGTGAAGGCTGTAGTCCGCAACCGCGGCAAATCCGCCCCGCTCTTCACGATGATCCCCGTCGGCTCCCGCCCCGTCGCCGCCGCCATCCGCGCCGTCTAGATTAAATTGGTGCCAGGCACCAATTTAATCTAAAGCCGTGTCACACACAGTTTCCCTGGCGCCATAATTCGGCGCCCGCCGAAACGTTGCCGTTGAAAACAAACGGCCAATCCACCCTGCCGCACCCCGAAAACCGTGTCACACACAATTAAATCCGCCCCCAAACATTAAATTGGTGCCAGGCACCAATTTAATGTTCACCGGCTCGTTTCCGACACCACCCGCCCATCAATCACCACCCCCGTGCAATGCGTCGTGTACTCAAACGGATCCCCGTCGTACATCGCCACATCCCCATCCTTCCCCACCGCCAACGACCCCACCCTCGCCTCCACCCCAATCAACCGCGCCGCGTCAATCGTAATCGCCGCCAACGCCTGCTCCACCGTCAACCCATTAGCCGCCGCCAACCCCGCCTCAAACAAAATCACCCGCGTCTTCGGCACATACCCCTCAAACCCCGATTGAATCGCCACCGGAATCCCCGCCTCCCGCAGTTTCGACGCCGTCTCCAACGACAACGCCTCCGCATCCCCCGTCGGCCTCGCCATGCTCGGATGCACAAACACCGGATACCCCGACGCCTTGATCTCCGCCAACACCACCGGCGCCTCCGCCGCCCCGTCCAACACAATCTTCAACCCAAACTCCTTCCCCAACCGGATCGCCGACAAAATATCATTCGCCCGGTTCACCGTAACCAACAGCGGCAACTCCCCCTTCAACACCTGCCCCAGCGCCTCCAGATGCAAATCCCGCGCCCCCGGCTTATACTCCCGAGCCTTCAAAAACTCCGCCCGCAACATCGCAATCATCTTCGCCCGCGACCCCGGCGCCTTCCCCGCCGCCCCCCGGCCCACTTCCCCCAAACTCGCCGCCACCATCGCCGCCGGCCGCAGCGTATCGGCCTCCACGGACCCGCCGGTCGTCTTCACCACCATCGTCTGCCCGCTGATCAACGCCCCCGGCCCATGCCCTGTATGCAACGTCGTCACGCCGAACGACCGCAACCACCCAATCAGCGGATCCTTCGCGTTATACGCATCAATCGCCCGCAACTCCGGCTGCACCGGTGCCGACCGCTCCACCTGGTCCTGATCATGCACCTGGTTCAACGCGCCCGACAGCCCCGCCGTCGCATGCGCATCCACCAACCCCGGCGTCACCACTTTCGCCCGCAGCACACGCACCCCCGCCGGAATCGGTGTCGCGGCAGCCGGCCCCACCCGTTCAATCTTCCCGTTCGTAATCACCACCACGCCATCGGAAATCGGCGCCCCGGTCATCGTGTAAACGGTCTCGCCCCGCACCGCGATCGTCTGCCCAACAACCGGCAACGCCGCCAAAACCAGCCAAATCAACCGAATCATTACCGCTGTCCCCCAAAAACCAAGCTGTACCCGCCGCACTCATCCAAACTCATCAACGATCCCGCCGCTGCCGCCCCCGGCCCCCCCGTCGCAAACACGCGATCGGCCGCCACCGACCGGTCCCACACCTTCCGCCCCTCCACCCAGGTCTGCTCAATATGCGTATAGACCGACAACGGATCCCCCGATAAAACCAACAAATCCGCATCTTTCCCCACCGTCAACGTCCCCACCCGCGCCTCCAACCCCAACAACCGGGCATTCGCAATCGTCACCGATTCCAATGCCTTTTTCCTATCCAACCCAGCCCGCACCCCCAACCCGGCCGACCGCAAAAACCACCGCGAATCCGTCACCCCGTCGTCCGTATGAAACCCCACCAACACCCCCGCCTTATCCATCACCCCCGCCGTGTCGAAGGAAGCGTCTTTCGTCTCCAACTTCCCACCCGGCGAATCCACAACGATCACCGACGCCCCCACCACCTGCTTCGACGCAGCCACCTCCTTCGCCACCATCCATCCATCGGAAACATGGTGCAGAACCACCCGGAACTGGAACTCCTCCGCCAGCCGCAACACGGTCAGAATGTCGTCATGCCGGTGTGTATGATGCTGCACCAGCCGTTTGCCGTCCAACACCTCCATCAGCGCCTCCATCCGCAAATCCCTCGGCGGCAGCTTGGCCTTATCCCCGCCCGCAGCCAGAACCTTCGCCCGATACTCCTGGGCCTTAATGAACTGTTCCCGCACAATCGCGGCCGACTTCCCGCGCGTCCCCGGAAACGGCGCCGCCCGCCGCGGATTGGTCCCATTGGCCATCTTGATGCCGCCCGCGTAGCTGCCATCCGCCAACCGAATCAGAAGGTCATCAATGACCCGCGCCTCGCGCAGCTTCAAATACAGCGTCTGCCCGCTCAACAAGTGGCCCGACCCCGGCATGACATTCACGGTCGTAATCCCGCCCGCCCGCGCCCGTTTGATCGACGCGGCCCGCGGATTCACCGAGTCCAACACCCGCACGTCCGGCTGAAACGGCGACGAGTTGTCCGCGCCCTCCGGTTGCCCGATGTGCGAATGGGAATCCACCAGCCCAGGCATGATCACTTTGCCTTTGGCGTCCACCCTCTGCGCATCCGCCGGAATGCGCACAGAACCGCTGGCCCCAACGGCGACAATCTTGCCATTGGCCACCACAACAGTCCCATCCGGAATCTCGGCCCCGTCCACCGGAATAATCTTCGCGCCCGTAAAGGCTACCGGGGCGGACTGCCCCCACGTCAGAAGCGAAAATGCGAAGACAGAGACGGCACGCCAAAGCAGCATAACCGAGTGTAGGCAGTCCTACCCCGCCTGCGCAAACGCCTCGCCGATCCACCCCAACAACTCCCCATCCACCTCCGCCACACCCGTCAGCTTCACTTTGTGGGAACACATTCCCTTCGGCGGCATCTCCTCCAGCCGCCCACTCCCACCAACACCTTTCAAATTCAGCCCCACCTCAAACCGCGTATTCGTCGCCGGCCCGATCATCGCAAACTGCTTCTTCCGCCGCAAACTCACATACCCCTTCTTTGGCGCGATCTCAAACGCGCCAAACTTCCCAATCTCCGCCAGCAGCAAATCGTGAATCGGCCGCAACGCCGCCTTCGCCCCGACATAAATCTCATCCGGCGCGGCAGCCGCGGGCGCACTTTCCATCGCCTTCACCAGCGCATTCGCGTCCCCATGCCCCAACCCCATCGACGTCTTGGCGAACTCCCGCATCTCGCCAAACTTCGTCAATCCGCTCGCCCGCACCGCCTCGCTCAACTCCGCGATGCTCTTCCCGGTCTTCTTCTCAATATTGGCGAGTTGCGTCGCCACCGCTTTTGCCACGGCGTCCATATGTGCCGCAATCATACACTGCTCGCCGCCCAAAAAATATAGAACTAATTTCGCAAGCTTCCCTCCACTTCGCGCATTCCTCAAATAGAACCCCAGCGTATGCCTCTCGATTCACCGCCCGGTGATCCATTACTCGCGGCCCGGGAACTCGACCGCCTGCTCGCCGATCCGCTCTTTAGTAAGAGCAAGCTTCTCCAGCGCCTGCTCCGGTTATTAGTCGATTGCGCTCTGCGCAACACTCCGGTAACAGAGTCCTTTCTCGCCTTCGAACTCCTGGGTCTCGAGGAACAGGACTTTCATCCCTATACAAACCCATATGTGCGTGTAAATACATCTTTGCTCCGGAAACGTCTGCGTCAATATTACGCGCGCGAAACACCTGTCGACGTCATTTTCCACTTACCCTCCGGCGGCTTCTCCCTGCGCATCGAAGCGGCGTACAGTATGGACGCCCAGTGGAAACGCCTTTTCTCCCAGGCCCGTCTGCTCTCCGATTCCCGCTATACCGAAGAACTCTCCGAGGCCGTCACCCTCCTCGAATCCGTTTTGCAACTCAAGCCTGATTTCGCCCCCGCCTTCGCGCGCCTCGCCTCCGTCCACGTCAGTATGGCCGGACACGGCGCCCCGCCCGCGCTGCATATGGACGCTGCCCGCGCCGCCGCCGCCCGCGCCCTCGAACTGGCGCCGGACTCCTGGGAGGCGCTCTGCGGCGCCGCCTCCGTGGCCGGTCTGGGCGATCACAACTGGACCCTCGCCGCCGAGTTGTTCGATCGCGCCCTCGCCATCCCCGGCAACCACGTAGTGCCTCATCCCTGGTTCCAGGCCCATATGCTCGCCACCGGACGCCTTTCCGAACTTCTCCAACTGATGGAGCGCGCCCTTCCCGAATACGATCTCCCCCCCCGAAATCTCCAACAAAACTATGGGATTTGCCTCCACATCGCCTCCCGCTTCCCGGAAGCCGAAGCGGAGATGCTCCGCACCAGCGTCCTGTTCCCGGACGACTATAGCGTCTGGGTCTGGCTCGCCATCCAGCACTGGTTGTGCGGCGCTCCCGCGCGCACCCTCGACGCTCTCAGCCGTGCCGTCCTCGCCTCCCGCCACCGCATGCCCGGCCAGCTCATCGCCTCCGCCATGCAGACCATCCGCGGTAAAGGTCGTGGCACCCCGCCCCAAATCGCTGGCACGGCAGCCGAGATGTCCACCCTCATCGCCTCCATGGTCCTCGGCCACCACCGGGCCGCCTTCGATGCGCTTTTTCGCATGCTCGATGCCCGCAACCCCCTCTCTTTCATCCTTTTGCGTTCCCCCCTCGTCGCCCGGCTTTCCATCCTGCCCGACTACCCCCAACTCTTCACCTCTGCTGGTCTCCCGCCCCCTTGTCCGGACTCCTAACCTACTCCTAACATCGAATTCCCGCGAGGGTTCTTCCAACCACTGTTATTCCTTAATACTTACCGACATTCCTTTGTGTGAACGATCGCCCGATAGCTTGGAGTAAAGAATGCCCAAAAGACTTGTGATTGGAATTGGCGGGACCGGCCTCGACGTCATCAGGAACTTACGCCGCCGTATTGTAGAGGCCAACCCGGAGAAGGGTCTCGGTCAATATCCGAGTCTCGGTTTCCTTTATATTGATACCTCCCCTTTGGAGACCTCCGCCTCCGAAGATAATCGCAAGCGTTGGGAGGTGCTCGGTCAGTCAATTCAGCTTAAACAAAGTGAATATGTCGTGATCCAAGCCCCTGCCGTCGGCCGGATTCTCGAGAACCTCGATAGCTATCCCCAGCTTCGTGACTGGCTCCCCATCCACGAGCTAAATAATCTCGATGTCGCCGCCAAAGACACCCCGGGAGCGCAGCAGATTCGGCCCCTCGGCCGCATGATCTTCACCCTCAATTACGACACCATCAAGACCCAGTTCACCAACGCGCTCAACTCTCTCCGTGACGATCCCGCCGGTGGCAACCCCGAAGTCATCCTCGCCTGCTCGCTCTCCGGCGGTACCGGCGCCGGTATGGTTCTCGATATCGCCTATTCCGTCCGTCGCTGGCTCCAGGCTCGCGGTCTCAGCGTTGGATACCTGGTTCTTCCCGACCTCATGGAAGAGGCAGCCCGTGGCCGCCGCTATCTCGCCAACGCCTATGCCGCGCTCATGGACCTGAACTACTTCTCGCAGCGTCGTCGCCTCGTCGATGGCCGCGAAGTGCCCATCGAGTTTCTCCTCCCGAAAGAAGAAAAACGATACGCCGAAAACCCCCTCGATTTCTGTTATCTCCTCTCCACACGCAACCAGATGCGGGAGTCTCTCTCCCTCAAGAGCATCCCCGATCTGATCGCCCACCGCATCTATCTCAGCCTCGACAACCGCGTCACCGGCGACGTTGCCGACATGATGAACAACGGCGCCATGCAGCGCGGCGTCCTCCTCGAAGATCCCCGCAACGGCAACCGCTTCTCCCAGAATTTCTCCACCTTCGGCCTGTCCACCATTCAGTACCCCACCGAACAGATCACCGAAATCCTCTCCGCCCGCCTCGTCACGCAGCTCATCGGCTCCTGGCTCGAATCCCCACCCGTCGATAACGTCAGCCAGCGCATCAGCAAGGAGATCCCGAATCTCTGCCTCAGCGACGATTACCTCTTCGGCAATCGTGACTTCTTCGGCCAAAGTCAGGACTTCCCCTCCATCCCCGCGGAAGTGGAACAAATCCTCACCGCCAAGCTCAACGCCACGCCGGTTGCCAATCGCGCTCCGCATCTCAATCAGGTGTTCGCAAACTTCCTCGACGAATACCGCGGCGGCCTGATCCGCTACTACCGGGCCCTCGGGGACAACATGCAAGGCGCCGCCGACGTCGTCGCCCGCCGCGTCCGTGCCCATATCTCCGCCGCCCTCACAGACCCCACTCTCGGCTACTCCTATGCCCTTGCCGCCCTCGACGAACTCGCCCGCCTGCTCCAGGTCCGTCGCCAGGCGCTCGATACCGACCGTGGCAAACTCGCCTCTCGCGTCAAAGGCGCTCTCGTCGCCAAAACCGCGGCCGTTGGCGAGGTCACTGAAGCCGAAGGCGCCATCATGTTCCGCGAATCCAAGGTCAAGGAGGCCCTCCACAAGACCAAGGTCGCCATGACCATGAACCTCACCGCCCAGATCGAGGATCGCGCCTACGAGTTTGCCTCCATCCTGATCGGCGTCGTCCTCGAACGCCTCTCCCAGCTCAAGGGCCAAACCATCGCCTGGGCCAACAATCTGGTCAACCTCAAGTCCGAACTCGAAAAGGAATCCGCCGGCCGGATGGATAGCCTGAACAATCTCCAGAAGAACAAGAAGATGTTCAACGGCGTCCTCCTTTTCCGCCCTGACCGTGTTGAATCCCTCTACGGACAGCTCCAGCGCGACGAAGCCGCCCTCTCCATTCGCGAGCACCTTCTCTCCGCCGGCGATGCCCTCGATCTCGATCATTCCATCGAATCCCGCCGCCGCTTCCTCGATGGCGCGTTGCAGTGGCTCTCCAATCGCTCCACCGTCCGTGTGTCCGGCAAGAACGTTGCCCAGCAACTCCTCGAAGAATATCCGGGTCCCCAGAACCAGTCCCGCTCGGAGCTCATCACCCGCGCCTACCGCGCCAGCGCCCCCTGCCTTGAGTTCGATCAGGGAGAACGGGAAGCCTACAGCGGCCGCCAGGGTGCAGCCTACTCCATGGATCCCACCACCACCGCGCACCGCGCCGCCATGCTCGATCACGATCAGAACCGCCTCCGCGAGGTCGCCCAGATCCGTCACGAAATCGTCCAGGCCACCAACCTCGGCGAAGATCACATCAAGACCATTAGCGATACCCAGCAGATCGTCTTCCTCAGTGAACTCACCGCCTTCCCCCTTCGTGTTGTCGCTGAGGTTCGCCAGCTCAAAGATGCCTACGACGCCCACATGCGCGAGAAGGGTCACCTGCCGCTCCACATCCAGGGAAACTTCTATCCCCCGATCGGCGACCTCATGCTCATGAGCGAACAGGAGGTCGCCGCCAACCAGCGCCGCGAAGAGGATTTCCTCGTCGCCTGGACCCTCGGCGCCACCTCGCCCGGTAACGATTGGCTCCGCTCGGAACTGAACCCCATCGAGGGCCGTCAGGAAATCCGCTACCGCTATCAGGTCAGCGGCGCCTCCCAGTTCACCCCCCTCGGCGACTCCCGCGATGCCGCCTTCGACCGGTTCTGCGCCCCCGGTCTGGAACTCAATGACCTCCGCACCCGCGTCAACGGTGACATCGATCGCTACTTCCAAAAGCTCATCTCCTCCCGCCAGCGCTCCGAATTCGCCTCCGCCCTCTATGGCGTCCTCGATGCCATGCGCACCGAATACACCTTCGGGGAAGACGACCCGCGCTACAAGCGCTATCACGAGATCCGCCTCCGCGTCGTCAAACGCTTCCAACTCCTACGCGATGGCGAAGCGCCCGTCCCCGCCGCCATCCCTGCCGTCTTGACCCAGGCCGCTACCGCCGCCGCGGCGGCAACGACGCCGGCGCCAGCTCCCGCTCCCGCCCCCGCCAACCTCGATCGCTTCACCCGCTACGTCCACATCGCCGTCGATCAGGTCAAAGGCAATCCCAGCGAAAAACTCTTCGAGAAGATCGAAGCCAAACGCCTCGAATTCGGTGTCTCTGTCGCCGATGCCCAGGCGCAGTTGGAGGCTGCCCTCGCCCCCTTCCGCGTCGCCCCTGCTGCCCCGTCGCCCGCAGACCAGTACCGCGACATGCTTCGCGATTTCCTCGATCTCGGCAATGGCGATCTCAACGATTCCGCCATCGCCGAACTCATCGATTTCCAGGCATCTAACGATCTCGACGCCACCCAGGTCGCCGCTATCGAAGCCGATGTCCGCCGCTCCTTGGCCGTCAACTAGCACCGGCCGATCACCACCTACCCGGAGAACTGATCCATGTTTACTGAACTCATTGCCAAAGAATGTCGGCTCAAGGGCTGCGTCCTGGAAGGTCAAATGCAGGACAAAGGCCTACCCATCTGTCCGGAGTGCGCCAGCGAACTTTTCCCCATCACCCGCCGCAACAATCGTCTCCTCGCCACTCTCGCCCTCGGTGCCACCTTGTTCTTCGGCGCCGGCGTAGCCCTCGCCTTCGGCATGGTCATCCAGAAGCTCAGTGTTGTCGACGCCGCAAAATGGCTCATCGGCCGCATCAGCATCAACGAGGATCTCGGCAAACAGCCCGATAGCCTCCTCTCCGGCGCACTCATGTCGGAATCCGCCAAACACGATCCCGACAAGTTCCTCATCTGCGAAAATCGCGACGCCGTCAACTACTGCCGCAAACGGATCCCCCTCGAAACCGGCAATCTCTTCTACTTCGATCTCACTCCGAAGGTCGACAACCTCTACGTCTTCTACCGCGGCCCTGCCGATGCCGTGGCCCTTCTCCCGGCCGGCGGCGTCTCCGCGAAGGCCAACGCCGCCATCCAACTCCCCAACGGTCAGCGCATGAAAGTCGACCCCGGCGCCGCCACCGAATCCTTCGTCATCGTTGCCGCCAAATCTCCCTCCGCCGCCCTCGCCGACCTGGCCGCGAAACCCAACCCCAAAGCCGCCGAAATCGACGTGGCCGCCAAAGCCATCGCCACGCAACCCGACACCGTCGTCTTCTACGTCGACGTGCCACATTCTTAGCAAAAAACTGTTAGACACTCGCCCCTGGCGTCATGACCAGTTGTGACGAGCAGAGCTCAACACCAACCAAGGAGATCAACCCAATGACCTGTAATCAATGTGGCGCCCAGAATGAATCAGCTGCCTTCTGCACCCGGTGCGGCTCTAACATGCAAGCCGTCGCCCAGCCCGTCTATACCCCGGCCCCGGCTGCCCCGCAGTACACCCAGCAGGCCGGCACCGCCACCGCCCCGGCCTATGCCCCCCAGCCTCAACAGCAGTACCAGCCCCAACAGCCCCAGCAGCCCTACTTCCAACAACAGCAGCCCCAATACGGCTATCCCCAGCAGGTGCCCGTCGCCGCCGGTCCCGTCTACGCCGAATTCATCGTCCGCTTCTTCGCCCTTCTCATTGATGAGTTCCTCGCCTTCTCCGCCGCCGGCATCGCCTACGGAATCTTCGTCCTCCTCGCCATGGCCATCGGCGCCGTAACGGGTGGCGGCGAAGGCGGCTTCGTCGGCCTCTTCTTCGGCCTCATCCTCGGCGGCACCGCCGCCACGCTCACCTACATCACCTACTTCGTCAAACTCGAAACCGGTCCCAAGCAAGCCACCCTCGGCAAGCAAATGCTCGGTATCAAAATCTGCAACGCCCAGGGCGGCCGCATCTCCGTCCTCCAGTCTCTCGGCCGCCTCATCGTCAAGGACACCTTCTCCCTGTTCTTCTTCATGGCCGGCTACATCATGGCCGCCTTCACCGAAAAGAAGCAGGCCCTGCACGATTTCGTCGCCTCCTCCTACGTCGTCAAAGCGTAAAGGCATCCACTCGGAAATCGTATGCGTACCCCGATTTACATGCTCCTCTGGGCCCTCGGCACCCTGCCCCTCGCCGCCACCCAGCATGCGCTGCTCGTCGGAGTCTCCGCCTACTCCGCTGGCGAGGGCCGTCTCAATCTCGAGGGCCCTCGCCAGGACATCGCCTCCTTCCGCCGCATCCTCGTCGAACGCCTCCGCCTCCAGCCCGACAACATCAAAGAGCTCGTTGATCGCCGCGCTACCAAAACCAACATCCTCGAAGCGCTCAACACCCTGACCAAGGAACTCAAGCCCGGCGACTCGCTTCTCTTCTACTTCTCCGGCCACGGCACCAGCGCCTTCGACAAAGCCAACCAGCCCATCGCCTCCGTCATCGGCCCCAACTCCGGCGCCCTCGTCCCCTACGACCTCGATATGAGTTCGCCCGACGCCGTAAGCAAGACCCTCATCATCGGCCGCCGCGATCTCCGCCCCCTTCTCCAACAGGCCCACCCCAAATCCTCCGTCTTCGTCATCCTCGATAGCTGCTACTCCGGCAACGCCGCCAAATCCGCCGGCCCCTCCTGGGAAGGCCCCTCCCGCGCCATCAATGTCGTCAGCGAAATGTCCGCCACCGCCCGCGCCTCCGCCTCCTTCACCGGTCCCGCCAAGGCCGAACCCGCTCCCGATCCCTCAGCCAAAGAGGAACCCGACAGCTATCCCTACCAGAACGTCATCGCCTTCTCCGCCGCCTCCAAAAGCGAACCCGCTCGCGACATCAACACCGCCATGCTCCAAAGCGGTAAGTACGATACCTTCGATGGCCTGCCCCACGGCGCCTTCTCCAACGCCCTGCTAAGCGCCCTCGATGGCCAAGGCGACGCCAACCGCGATGGCCAGTTCACCTACGGCGAACTCTTCCGTTACATCCGCGAATCCGTCCAGCAAAATCACAAGCAAACCCCGCAGGTCCAACTCCCCAGCGAAGCCGCTCTCAACCTCCCCGCCTTCTCCACCAAGGCCCTGCCGCCCGCCACCTCCGCCAGGCCCCGCCCGGCCAACCCCGCCGCCGTCCGCCTCGCCGTCGAGGGTGCCTCCGCCGCGGAACAACAGAAGTTCGCCGCCCTCCCCGGCGTCGCCCTCTCCACCGGTGCGCACGATCTGCTCGTCCGCAAAGAGTCCACCGGCTGGGCCCTCTTCCACCGCAGCCACTTTCTCATTCGCCGCTACCCGCAAGCCAACTTTGTCGAACTCGCCCAGCGCATCGCCGCCCACGCCGATGTCCGCGCCCTCGAAGAGTTCCACTTCCCAGCGTCCACATTCCTCCTCGCCCTCGACGCCAAACCCGTCGGCCGCGCCGTCGAAGCCGGTGCTCCTTTCTCCGCGCGCTATCGCATCGGCGAAGAGTTCTCCCTTTCGGCCTCCCTCGAACAACAGGCCTACCTCCTTGTCCTGAACATCGACGCTCGCGGCAAAGTCGATATCCTCCTCCCCAGCCCCCGCGAACCCCAACCCGTCGCCGCCCGCAAAATCACCGAAATTCTCCGCGTCCGCGCCGCCGCCCCCGCCGGTTCCGATACCGTTCGCGCCTTCGCCTTCTCCGCCCAACCCGCCGGCTGGAACTCCTTCGCCTGCAAGCAGGTCAAGCAGGAACTCACCTGCCCCGAACTCCTCCCCGGTTCCCCCGAATTCGGCCGCCTGCTCACCATGCTCCGCTCCGCCTCCGGCGCCAACCAAAGCGCCACCCTCCGATTGGAGACCGTCGAGTAATGCTCGGTGCCGCCCAATCTCCCGCCCTCAATCGCGACGAACTCTTCGGCCGCATCCGCCACAACGTCTTCGGCTTTCTCCGCCGTCGCCACGGCGAATCCGACGCCGAGGATATGACCCAACGCGCCATCCTGGTTGTCCTCGAACGCTACCCCCACATCTCCCAGGAACCCGATCTCGTCCCCCTCGCCATCCGCTGCGCGCAATACGTCCAGATGGAGGAAATGCGCAGACGCCGCCGCACCGTCCAGCCCCCCGAAGATGGCTTCGACCTCCCCAGTGGAGAACTCCCCACCGAAGAGAAACTCCTCTGGGACGCCCGCGTCGATCAGCTCTACAAAGCAATTCCCAAACTTGGCGAACGCTGCCGCGACATCCTCCGCCAGCGCCTGCTCGAAGTCCCCTCCAACACCATCGCCGCCAGTCTCGAAACCACCACCGCCAATCTCTACGTGTGGGAGTCCCGTTGCCGCGCCGGCCTCCAGAAACTCATCAATCCGGAGGCCTGCTAACCCATGCCCGCCATCGACGATCAGATAAACGCCCTCCTCCACGCCTATGAGTTCGGCGCCCTCACACCCGAAGAACACGCCATTCTCATGGATGCCGCGCTCGATAACCCCGACGTCTTCGACCAACTCTGGCACGCCACCCGCAACCGCGAACATCTCAACGCCGCCAACGTTCGCCAGAAACTCGCCGCCGCCTGTCTCCAGCCGGAACCCTCGCGCAACTGGCTCTCCAGTTGGCAACTCCGCCTCGGGCTCCCGCTCGCCGCCGCCTCCGCCCTCGGGGTCTTCCTCTTGCTCCGCACCGGCGAAACTGTCCCCGCGCCCGGTCCAAAAATGGTGCCGATGAACGCCCCGGCAGCCAAGCCCGCGCCCCTCTCCGATGCCGCCGTCCTCCTCGCCTCTCCCGCCCCATCCCGCCCCATCCCAGGCCTGCAAATCGAAGACCTTCCCGGCCGCATCCGCCTCTCCGCCATATTGCCCGCCGGGGCCACTCTCTTCGTCCTCCGCATCCTCCCCGGCCGCGGTCCCGAACTCCTCTCCTCCGCCGGCCAGTTCCCCGTTTTCTTCGACAAGTCCAGCGGGCCGCTCCAAACCGGCGAAGTCGAATTCCGCGTCTACCTCTCCCCCTCCGGCGCCGCACTGCAAGCCGCCCCGGCCGACCCCGCTCTCCAAATGCAACTCTTCCGCTTCCCCCTCAACTGATTTGCCATGAAGCTCTCCACTCAATTCGCCATCCTCCTCCTCACCGGTCTCGCCTGCGCCGCGCAGCCAGAGGGCTTCACCCCCACCGAAATCGAACTCCTCCGCGCCGCCATCCAGAAACAATCCCGCCAGGAACTCGCCCCCGCCCGCTCTCTCTCACTCGGCTCCACCGCCAAAATCGATCCCGCTCTCTGGCCCGATCCGCCCGGTGCCGAACGCAGCCTCGCCGCCCCCGCCAATGTCGATGTCGAAGTGCGCGGCGCAACCCTACAGTCCGTCGCCCAACTCCAATCCGCCGTCGCCGCCCTCGGCGGTTCTGTCCTTCATACGTTCGATAACATCCTCTACGTCTCCCTCCCGCCGGCCCGCGTCGCCGAACTCGCCGCCCGGCCCGACGTTGCCTACCTGCAGGCATCGCAACCGCGCGCCGTCCACCAAACCCTTCCCCTCACCGCCGACGGCCTCGAAGCCGCTCGCGTCTCCGCCGCCCATCAGTCCGGTCTCCGCGGCAAGGGTATTCGCATCGGTATCCTCGACTCCGGCTTCGGCGGCTACGCCAAGCTCCTCGACGCCGGTCGCGTCAAGCCTCCCCGCGCCATTCGCGCCTTCCCCCCGGGCCATCACGGCACCACGCCCTCAATTCACGGCACCGCCTGCGCCGAAATCATCTCCGCCATCGCCCCCGATGCCGAACTCGTTCTGGCCTCCTACGATGGACGCGACGGCAACGCCATGGCCGCCGCCACCTGGCTCATCCAGCAGGGCGTCCGCATCATCAGCCTCTCCATGGGCGGCGCCCACGGCCCCTCCGATGGCTCCGATGAACTCTCCCGCTTCATCGATCGCACCACCCAGCAATACGGCGTCCAGTGGATCGTCTCCGCCGGGAATTCCGCCCAGCACCATTGGTCGGCCATCGCCCGCGATCAGGATAAGGACTCTCTCGTCGACGTCAACTTCCAAGGCCTCCAGGGCCTCTACATCTCCCCCGTTTCTGACTCCCTCACCATCACCGTCAAGTGGGACGACTGGGGCGGCAATCCACGCGTCCCCAACTCCACCCAGGACATCGATGCCGAACTCTACCTCGTCGATCAGAAGTCCAAACAGGTCTCCCGCGTCGAAACCCGCAACCAGCGCCAGGGCCCCGGCGTCCCTCCCCAGGAACGGATTCCCCTCGCCGCCAAAGGACTCGCCGGAAAAAGGTTCCTCCTCCTCCTCCGCGCCGTTAAACTGACCCGCCCCGTTCGCCTTCATGTTTTTCTGGAACCCGCCGGAATCCTCCTCCCGAATTCCCCCGCCGGCAGCCTAACCAATCCCGCAACCGCCCGCTCCGCCCTCTCCGTTGGCGCCATCGATGTTCTCACCAATGCCCTCGCCCCCTACAGTTCGCAGGGCCCCACCGACGACAATCGCCTCAAACCCGAAATCAGCGCCCCCACCAACACCACCTCGTTCGTTTACGCCGCCGACCGCGGCCGTTTTCCCGGTACCTCCGCCTCCTGTCCCCACGTCGCCGGCATCGCAGCCCTCCTCCTCCAGGCCAACCCTGGCCTGAAGCCCGCCGAGCTCAAACGCGATCTCATCCAGGCCGTCCGCCCCCTCGGCGAACAGGTGCCCAACGCCCAAACCGGCTTCGGACTCATCGATGCCTCCCGCGTCCGCGCCCGCCGCAACGATCCGGCCGCCACGCCTACCCCACGCGAAGGAACCGCCCTCACCGTTCCCGCCGCCTTCGGATCCTCCGTGTCGTCCGCCGTCCTCGCTACTCTCCGTCAGCGCGCAGGCACGCCCCGCGATGGCCTCGAAGTCCGCGTCACCGCCGGTCGCGAACTCTACGAATTAGGCGACGGCATGCGCCTCGGCATGCTCGCTAGCGATTCGGCCTCCTGCCTGCTCTTCCAGAACGATTCCGTCCAGGGCTTCACCCTCGCCGTCCCCATCGCCATGCAGCCCTTTCAACTCCGCCCCGGCGCGCCCCTGCTTCTCCCCGCCGATCAGGAGTCCACCCTCGAAGTCGTCGAACCCGCCGGTCCCGGCGAGCTCTTCCTGCTCTGCGCCCGGCGCCCTCAACCCATCGCGCAAGCCCTCGATGCCCCAGCCAACTGGGCCACCGCCGTCTTCTCATACTTCGTGCTTCCGAAAAAATCACGTTAGCTTTCCGCCGCCCCGATCATGAACTGCCAGGAGCTTTTGAACTTATGACTACTCTGCAACTCATCTCTCTCCGTCTTGCTGTTTCGCTGGCCTTCGCCAGTCTGCCCGCGCCACTCGCTTTCGCCGAAGAAGCCAACCGCGGCGTCCGCCTCCGCCAGCAGCCCGGCAACGTCACCTACGACGTCGAACTCATCCGCGGCACCCAGCGCGCCATCGTCCCGGTGACCTATGAATTCAAGACCGGCGATCGCTTTGCCCTCCGCGTCAAAGTCGCCGCCCCGTCCTACGTCTACGTCCTCAACCGCACCTTCGTCGGTTCTCCGGACGAGCTGAAGAACAACCGCCAAATCAAACTCGTTCCCGACAAAGCCACCCCCGCCGACGGCGCCGGTGATGCCCCCAAGGGCAGTGCCTACTCTCTCGTCTATCCCGCCAAAGGCGCCAACCGTCTCCTCCGTCCCGGCGTCGTCAACATCATCCCCGCCCCCGGCCAGCTCATGGAGATGGATGAAAACCCCGGCGTCGAAAAACTCCTCGTCATCGTCAGCTCCAAACCCATGGATCTCACCCGCTACTTCGACGGCGCCTCCGGCCAGGTCCGCACCACCCCCGTCGCCCCCCCCGCCGGCCGCAAGGATACTCCCGGCGATGTCCTCGGCAAGCTGAACGCTGAACTCGCCTCCATGGCCGGTAACGCCGAAGTCGAAGAGAGCAGCGATCGGGCCGTCAGCTTCGTCCCTGTCAAGCAACCAGAGACCAAGCCGGAGACGAAGAAAGATTCCCCCATGCCACCTGACCAGCCCAAGCCCACCGTCAAGCCGCCTGTCCCCGCCGTGAAGCCTGCTCCCGTCGCGGGCACCGGCTCCGGCAGCATCGGCGCCCCCGTCCAACCCGCCAAACCGTACCTCATCGAAATCACCCTGGCCCACTATCCCGCCGGCGCCTGACACCTGGATCAATTCCATGACTCGCCTCGCCCCCGTGTTCTTCGGTTTCTTTTCCCTCTGGTCCGCCGCCGCGCCCTTCCCCGGCGCGGCCGGCCCGGACCGGTTTGCGATTGTCGTCGCCGTCTCCGAATACAACCAGGCGGATCCCGAATTCTCCAACCTGATGTTTCCCGGAAAAGACATGATCAGCGTGAAACAGGCCCTGGAAGCCCAGGGCTACACTGTCCTCCAACTCCAGAACGCCAAAGCAACCGCCACCAATATTCGCGACTTTCTCCGCGGCTTGCGTTCCGTTGTCGACAATCCCAAAGACGCCACTGTCGTCTTTTCCTTCTCCGGACATGGCTTCGCCGTTGGCAACGACAACTTCCTCGCCACCTACGGCGCCACCAGCGACGACATCCAGCAAAAGGGTCTCTCCATGCGTGAGGTCAAACAACTCCTCGAAGACACCGGCGCCCGCAATCGCGTCGCCTTCATCGACGTCTGCCGGGGGGATCCCTATCGCAAGCTTGGCCGGATCAAGTGCGTCGCCAAAAACTCCGCCGCCGAAAACGGCACAGCGGTTCTCTATTCCGCCTCCCCCGGCCAGCTCAGCTACGACGACCTTGCCCTGGAGCAGGGCCGCTTTGCCCACTTCCTCGTCCGCGGCCTGCGCGGCGAAGCCGCCAGCGAAGACGGTGGCATTACCTGGGAAAGCCTGAGGAAATTCATCTCTTCCGCCATGCGCGCCTATCCCCTGAAATACCCCAGTCACGTCCAGTCCCCCTGGGCCGAAGAACGCTCTACTGGCGATTTCCTCATCGGAAAATCACTCGCCCGCTAACAAATTCCAAGGAGAAACCATGACTCGAGCCACCCATCGCTCCGCCGCCTTTCTCACAGGCCTCTTCTGCTTCTGGTCCGCTGCCGCTCAGCCGCCCAAGCCCAAGCCCGCGGCCGCCAAGCCAGCCGCCGCCAAACCCAAGCCCGCCGCGCCGGCCGCCGCGGCAACCCCAGCCCCTGCTCCCACCGCCAAAGGCATCACTCGCGCCGACCTCGTCAAAAAGGCCGACACCCTCCTCAAGTCCAGCAAACTCGCCGTCGTCGCCTCCGTCTCCGAATACAACCAGGCCGAGCCCGAACTCTCCAATCTCCTCTTCACCACCAAAGACATGGTCAGCATGAAGCAGGCGCTCGAGTCCCAGGGCTACACCGTCCTCCAACTCCAGAACGCTAAGGCCACCGCTACGAATATTCGGGATAGCCTCAAAGGCCTCCGCTCCATCGTCGACAAGCCCGAAGAGTCCACGGTTCTCTTCTACTTCTCCGGCCACGGCTTCGCCACCGCCGACGACAACTACCTCGCCACCTACGGCAGCACCATCAGCGATCTGCCCAAACAAGGCCTCGCCATCAAGGAGGTCAAACAACTCCTCGAAGAGACCGGCGCCGCCCAACGCATGGTCTTCGTCGATGCCTGCCGCAACGATCCCAACCAGAAATCCACCGGTCCCAAACGCACCATCGCCAGCTTCGCCTCCCAGTCCGGAACCAAGGTCCTCTTCTCCACCGCCCCCGGCCAGTTCAGCTACGAAGAGCCTGCCTTTGAACAAGGTCGCTTTACCCACTACCTCATCCGCGGTATCCAGGGCGAAGCCGCCAAGGACGATGAGTTCGTCTCCTGGGACGACCTCAAAACCTTCATGGTCTCCAACATGCGCGCCCATTCCATGAAGGACCTCACCAAGGCCCAGATCCCCTGGACCGACGACCAATCCTCCGGCGACTTCCTCATCGGCAAAAAACTCGCCCCCTCCGCCATCCCCGCCCCTGCCGTCGTCGCCAAACTCGAAGCCGCGCCCGCTCCCTCCGTCGCACCGGCCCAACCCGCCGCCATCCCCGATACGTCCGGTACCATTCTCAGGGGCGGCACGATCACCGGTTCAGCCGACACCTGGCGTAGCATTATGCACCCGGGCCATGCCTATACCTTCAAGGTTGACTCCTCAAATATCTACATTCTCGAAGGCAACCAACCCGTCGGCTCCCTCGAAGCCAAAAAGCACAAAAAGACCGGGGTCATTGAACGCTACGAAGGCAAGGTCAACATGCCCCCCGCGACTGGTTGCCCGCAAGGGCAGGGAAACGCCTACATCGACGCCAAGAACATCTCTGAAAATCGAATCAAGATCCGCATCGAGCAACCCACGAAGGACTCCCGGACCGGCGAAGTCAGTTGCCCGGGAACATTCGGGTTCAATCGCAGCACGCTCGGCCCGGAAACGATGTTCGTCAAAGGCCAGTAGCTTTTTTCTCGCGTGGCTGTTAGAAACTTCCCCCTTCTCTCATGAACAGGTGTCGCCGCTAAGCGGTACCCAATCGAGAAAAGGAATCTACCAGCCATGACCCCCTGCCACGCCTGCTCCACCATGAGCGCTTCTCTCTTCTGCCCCTCTTGCGGCACCCGCAAGTCCGCGCAAACCACCGCCGCGGCCGAACTCGTCCGCGTCTACGAAGGCCCCGAAGGAACGCTGGTCCAAACCGCCGCGGTGACGGCCCCCCGCCCCGTCGCTCTCCAACCCGTTCCCCCGCCGCCGGTCCCCATGCACCGCGCCGTGGAGACGGTCGATATCCGCAACGTCTCCGGCAACCTCCACCACATCGCCCAGGGCGGCGTCACCACCGCCGCCATCCGGGCCCTGTACCAATCCGATGAACAGATGGCCTGGAGCGAAAAACCCTCGCCCTTCCTCCTCCTGCCTCTTGGCCTCAAGTACTTCGCCGCCCTCTGCGCCCTCACGTACTTCACGCGCAGCATCTACGCCATCCTGTTCCTGCTCTTCATCGCCGCCATCCACGCCGGCTTGCGCTTTCTCGAAATCAACGGCACCACCTACCGTCTTTCCAGCCAGCGCCTGGAAGTCACCGCCGGTCTCTTCAACCAGACCACCGTTACCTACGAAAACTTCCGCCTCGGCGACGCCGTCATCGTCCGCCCGCTCTACCTTCGCCTCTTCCAGTGCGCCAATGTTCACATCGCCGGCGCACCCACTCTCACCGCCATCCGCCAGCCCGAAGTCGTCCGCGACATCGTCCGCGAATTCGGCCAAACCGAAGCCAGCCGCACCGACAAGGTTCGGTGGCGCAACTAAACCGGAGCCTCCTCTCATGCCACGCCTTTCCCTTCTCGTCCTCCTCCTCAGCCCCGCTCTGCTCCATGCACAGCGGGGCTGCCCCTGTCCGGACTCGGCGTCCCTCTTCCTCCAACTCGACCCCACTCCTTGGGACGTCTGGCCCGAAGCAACCTCCCTGGGCACAGGCATGAAGTACCCTCTTCGCATCAAAATCCCGAAGTAATTTCGGCTCGCCCGCTGCAAAGTGCCCGCAAGACGTAAGGAAAAACATCCATGAGAATCTTCAGCCTCTTATGCCTGCTCGGAGCTTGGGTCTCCCACGCCCAATGCGGGAATCCCGCCCCTGAGCAGGCCCTCGCCAACGCGCCTGCCGCCGAACGAGCCGAACTCCGCCGGAACTGGGGGCGCATGGCGTCCAATTTCTCCGCGCTCGAAGCGGATCGCACCGAGTTCCTCAAAACGAAGGACCCCACTCTCATCTTTCCGGCGCTCTACTACCATGCCACGAAGCTCGAAATGGAACGGATCTCTCGTGGTGAAGTTCCCGGCGCCGCTGGCCAGCTCGCCCTAATGAATCGCTTTTACGATGCCTGGCGCTTCAACAAAGAAGAGTTTCGCAAAGGCGGAGCCGATGACGTCGAGCCCTGGTGGTATGCCTATTTCTCCGAAGCCTCCACCACCGATCCTGCCAAGATGAACGTTCAGGATCTCGTTGGACTCATGGCCGCCGCTGCCACCGCCCACGTCGACTTCGATCTTCCCCGCGCGATCCGGGACCAAACCACTGGCATGTCCCCGGCGGAAGTCGCTGCTGCCAAAGCCACCTTTCAATCCAGCGCTGGTATCTTCCGTCCTGCCTCCGAAGGCTTCGCCGCCGACGCCAATCGCACCTACTACGGACCCGGCACGGAAGGCCGTGGTTTGGACGCTTTCCTCCTGACCGCCTCCACCTATGTCACCGAATGGCCAGTCAACCCGTTTAACCCCGTCGACATGCGGAATAACGCGTGGGAGATCGCTACAACCCGTGGCCCGATTCCCACCGAAGAGGCTCGCCAGCCCACCTTCCCGGGCCCTACCTCTCCCTTCTCTGCCGTTCAGACTCTTACTGTTCCCGCTAACGGCTCCGCCTCAATGGATGTCCCTGCCGGTGCTCGCATCTACATCCAAGCCACCGGCCGCGCCCGGCTCAGTCAGTTCCTGGAACTCTTCTCCACCCCGGCCGGTGTCCCGTTCATGGGAGGTGCGTACAACTTTCGCGGGCTCGAATCATGGCCCCATGGGGCCCTCGTTGGTTACTTCCCCAGTCAGCCACCGTTTCTGGTTGGTCTCAAATGGAATGGGCAAACTCAATCCGGCGGGCGACTCCAACTGCGTCTCAACGACAAAGACTTTGATAACAACACCGGCTCCTATTCCGCCATCGTTTGTCTCGAACGCTAGAGGTTCCATGTCTGTGACTCCACGTTCGTCTCTTCCGCCGCAGGCGCCGCTCGTTCGCAACTGGAATCCGAGCGCAATGCCCCGAATCCCTGGCCTCCCCCTCGGCCTCTGCCGCGAATTGCAAGGGTTGCAACCGTGACAGGAAAAACCTCCCCCTTCTCCCGGCGGACGTCACTTGGCCACCCAGCCGTCTAGTTAGTAAGAAGTTACCTGAAACACCAACACCAATGAGGCCATTATGCGAATCTATTTAGTCCGTCATGGAGAATCGGAATCCCAAGTTGATCTGTCCATTCTTCTTAACAAACAAGATTGCGACCTGGAGATTACCGCTAAGGGATGGAACCAGGCGCACGCAGTGGCCGAATGGTTTGAGCTGCAAATGCGCGAGTTCTCCCAAACCCCCGGGTTTATGGCTTCGCTGATTCGCAGTCCTTGGAAGAGGGCCGTGCAAACATCCGCGCCCATCATCGAGCGGTTGGGGTTGCGGAAAAGCGGCGGTTACCTGGAGCGGGTGGAAGACGACGAGTTGCTGCGGGAACGGGAACTGGGACTGATTGGGGCTTATACGGAGACTCACTTGTCTGTTATGTTTCCGTCCGAATATGCAGCATTCCAGCGGGAGATCGCCTCCCTCGGGCGCTATCGCGCCAGACCCGCGGGCGGTGAAAGCTACCTGGACGTCGAGCTTCGACTGAAACAGCTTCTCCCTAAAATCAAATCTGCGGCTCGCGCGGGGGTAACCGATTTGATCGTTGTGGGGCATTCTCGGGCGCACAGCATTTTCTGTAAGCTGTTCCTGGGCTTGGCGGAACACGAGTACAACGGAAAGGAAGGCTGGGGCAACTGCATGGTGCGTTTGCTGGAATTCGCCCCCGGCATGAAAGCGCAAGATGATGGGTTTAATTACCCTCCGATGGGCCTGGAAGAATATATGGCAGCCGAATATGATCGCTTGTCACGCTACGAGTTCTACTCGTTCGGTGATGAGCCTGTCTGTTTCCTCGTGGACAACGAGGGTCGTTGTTATGGCGGGCTAAGGCCGGGAAAGACGAAAGGGCACTTGGAGCATGCCCCAAACCTGATGAGTGTGAGGGACAAGGGTGAGCATGATTTTGACCCGATTGACCGCCAGGAGTTCGAGCGACTGTTCCAAGAGTATACGCCGAGGCCCATGGTGGTTATTTCAGAGGCGTATCTGAAACAACACGGTATGCACTACGAGATAGGCGAGGAATGAGAGGATCGGAGGATCGCTCAGGTTGGAGTTCAACCGCTCCGGCTCCCAGGCCTATCGTGTCGGCCTGCTGAACGCCACTGACGATCGAAATCGGCAGCGGATTCAAGATAACCGGGCAGAGGTCCACAAGTCGGTTAAACAGACCACTCTCGATGCAGAAGCCCGAGTGTAGCGGTTTTGGTTTGAATCGACCCTGTGGCCGAGTTGGTCTGCGTCGCGTGCTGCGACCAATGTCGGCTCGTCATGCATCGCGTTGGGGAACGCGAAACGCGCTTTTCCCATCCCGCGAATATCCACCCATTCCAAACCTGCCCGGGCATCCGTCGACTTCCCCGCATGAACCGTTAGTAATCCGCCCCAGCCGTCATGAACGAGAGAACGGAAAATCCCATGCCTCTCTCCCTCCGCCATCTCATCCTCTCACTCATCCTGCTCTTCTCCACCGGCGTCTTGCGCGCCCAGTGTGAAGGCAAAAGCGGCATCGCCCTCATCATCTGCAACGGCGCCCAGCGCATCCCCGGTGGCGCCGCCGCCGGCCCCCTCGCGCCCTTCGTCCAATACCTGCTCGACGAACAACCCGTCACCACCAGCTTCCACAACACCCGCCCGGCCGACCCCACCGCCCGCTACCTCGCCCCAGCCAACTACGCCCCCCTCTCCACCCTCCCCCGCACCGCCGACGGCGCGTTCCTCCTCCGCCCCGGCGCCTATGAAGGCTACCTGCAGAGCTACTGCCTCAAGGCCGGCACCTACGGCCCCAGTCAGGGCGATGGCTACCTCGCCGCCCCGCTCACCGGCCCCAAGGCCGCCATCGTCCGAACCATCCTCAAACAGGCCCCCCGCCATCCCGAGGTCCGCCAGCAGGACATCCAGCAGCTCCTCTGGGCCGTCATCGCCAAAGTAGATTACCGCCAAATGCCCCAGGAGATGCACCGCACCGCCGCCGCCCTCCTCCCGCCCCGCGAACTGGAGCAACTACGTGGTGGCATCATCAGCCGCTTGCCCGACGCCTTCCGCCAACCCCTCGAACAACACATCCAGCGCCGCCTGGCCGTCGTGCAGGGTCCACTCCGCCAGGTTCTCCATGCGGAGAACAACCTCCGCACTCAAATCGCCACCCGCGCCTCGTTCGATGTCATGGCCCGCACCGCCGTCCTCGCCGGTGCCGCCCCGGCCGACCCCACCATGCCTCCCGTCCCCCGCGGCGCCTGGATCCAAAACCGTCAGGGCTTCTATCTCCGCTATCTTCCCGACAGCTACTCCCGAACGAAGGTCCAACTGGTCGTCCCCGAATCCACTCCCACCACCACCGCCGACCCTCTAATCTTCGACCCCACCGAAGAACTCGCCGTCCCTGCCAACACCGCCGGCCAGCGCCTCGGCCTCACCGCACGGGATCAGGATGGAGTGGCGCCTGCGCCTTGTGGGGACCAGACGATCCAGTCTGTTTTCTCACCGGATGCCCCAAATTACCACCGATATCCTGACCCTTCCGAGACGATTCGTACTAAGCTCTGCGACAAACGGGATAGCCGCTGTTCGAAGGCATCAGCGTTTCGTTTGATGCTTTCCGACTCCCGCTTCATCGCTCCGACCGAGGACAGCAATCCTGTTACGAACTGCAAAGTTACCTCCGTCGATATTACCCGGTACGGTATGAATAGGGTCGGGTTGGCGATCACTGGGAATCCAATCCGGTCGGTTGTCGATGTTACAAGCATGGCGGTAACCAACTACACCAAACCTGGCCACTTTTTGCATCCCGGAAAGGTCGTTAGAACCATTATTGAGGACGACACAGCTGTTTACGTCGACACGTGGGGAGAAGGTACGGGGATCTTTCCGACGGTCAATGGCGTCTTGGCTCCGGGCGTTTGGTACGAGGCGGATCGGCGCCTGTTGACCGCGGTTATCGATGACCTGTTCCAAATTCGACGCTAGATGATTTCGCGCGGTGAACTAAACCGCTACGCGGTAAATCTCACCCCGCACAACTGAAAAAAGTGCCAACTCCTGACGATGACAGAACGGCAGCCGCTGCAACGGC
>JBIKOG010000168.1:0-16578 GCA_044358225.1 Bryobacteraceae bacterium
GACGCCGATATCGATTTTTCCGCCGTTGGGGATGGCAATTTCGACATCTGGTTCGTGGGCGAAATGGCACGGACGGACCGGATGGCGCGCGGGTTGGGCCGTGTTACCTCGCGTGGGCGGCTGCGCGATACGGGTGGGGAACCGAAGCTCAATCTGGACGTGCAACTGGAGCGCAGCGCGCTGCAGGAATTGGCGCAGTTGGTGGGCCCGCGGGACCTTGGTATCCACGGTGTGGTGAAGAGCCGCGCGGAAGTGAGCGGGCCGGTTTCGAATCTTCAGATTAAGGGCCAACTGGACATCACCGAGCTGCACCACTGGACGCAGCCGCCGCGTGCCGCCGCCGTCAATGTTGGCTATACGGGCACGCTGCAACTGGGCACGGAGGCGCTGCGGCTGGAGACCGACGCCAAGCGCCCGCTGCGCGCCAAGATCGCCGCCGACCGGTTCCTGACGCAGCCGACGTGGGCCGCCGATGTCACGGCCGAATCGCTCTCCCTTACCCCGATGGCGGAATGGCTCCGGCCGCCTGGGTCCGATTTTAACGGCATGAAACTCGCCGGTACGTTGGATGGCGCGTGGCGGGTTTCGAGCGCGATTCCGGCTTCGGGCAGCGCGAAGTTGACGGGGCTGGATTGGTCGTGGGGCGAGACGTCGAAGCTGGAAGCCGCCGAGCTTTTGGCCGAGTGGAAGGATGGCGTTGTTCGGCTGGCGCCCGCCAAGTTGGAACTGGACGGCCAGCCGCTTCAGGTGGATTGCGACTGGACGCTGACCGATCCGGCTTGGGAGTGCCGCGGCGCGAGCAAGGGGCACGATGTGAAGCGGCTGCAGCGGTGGATGAAGGCGCTGGGGCTGCGGGCCGAATGGGTGGAGGATCTGACCGCCGGGACGTTGCGCGGCACGCTAGCCGTTGCGCAGCAGGGCATGGATTCGCCGCAGTGGAAGGGGCAGTTGGAATTGCGCGGCGCTGAGCTGGCCGTGCCGGAGTTGGCGGTCCCGGTGAAGATCGCCGCGGCGAGCGTGGTGTGGCAGGAGCAGCGGTTGGTGATGCCCGCGCTGCGCGCGAGTGCGGGGGGGCTGAGTTGGTCCGGGAGCTACCGCTACGAATTGGACGCCGCCCGTCCGCACCGATTGGTGATTGATGCCGAGACGGTGGAGATTGCTGATCTGGAGAAGGTGCTGGGGCCGTTGACCAAAGGGACGGGGATTCTTTCGCGCGCGCTGGGGATTGGGGCTGATCGGCCCATGAGCGGCGCGGCTGAGATTGAAGTGAAGGCGAAGCGGATTGGGATTTTGGAGAACGTTCGCGCGACGCTGTGGCGGGAGGGCGAGAAGGTGACCTTGTCGGTGGTGACTGGGGATTGGCGGACGGGCAAACTGCGCGCGACGGGGACTGTGCGGCTTGGCGCTGACGCCGACGTGAGTGGGAAGTTCATCGGTTTACAGTATGAAGGCGGTGTTGCCGAGACGGATTTCAAACTTACCGGGCGGACGCGGCTGGCGATTGCCGGGACGGCTAAATTGACCGGCGGCCCGGCGGAGACGATGACGGCGAGTTACAAGTGGGAGTCCCCGTCGAAGTTAACAGTCACCGGGGCGGAGGCGCTGGTGGAGGGCCGCAAACTCTCTGGAAAGCTTCTCGACAACCCCTTGGTCCTCGACTTTTCCGACGCGCTCAAACTCCCGCTGCGCTGATCACGACAGCTGGCCCCAGCAGGCATCGCAGTAGCGCTCGCCCTTCCAATCCAACCGCTCAATCGCGGTGCTGGTTGCCATTGGGCAGCTCCAATCCTGGCAGTGCCTCAGCCCGTAGGTATGCCCGAGTTCATGGAGTGATTCCTTCAATAAGCGGCCCGCCACTACTTCTCCATTCGCCGCTTCGCCGTAGAACTCCGGGCGCAGCCGGTGGGTCGAGACCAGCGCCGCGGGGCCGCCCAATTGCGCCTCCCCGTAGACGAACGTGAAGATGGGCACGTAGAGATCCACTGCCGCCACGCCCAACAACCGGTCCCCGCCGGCCACACCCGCCAGGTGGCGGAGGATTGCCGTTGAGTGATACTGCCCGCGCGCGGGGTCGAACGCAAACTCCGGATCGATGCCCACGGTTCGGACCCGGCAGGACTCCCGCAACTCGCGAGCCACCCGTGCCGCGAGCGCGTCCAGCGTCCCCACTGCCACCCCGCCGATGCCCACGATCTGAATCACTGGATCCCGTAGCGCTTCATCTTCGCGTAGAGCGTCGTCCGGTCGATGCCCAACACCCTCGCCGCCCGCGAGTGGTTCCCGTCCGACTGCCGCCAAATGGCCCCGATATGGGCCCGCTCCACCTCCTCCAAGGTCGTCCCGCCTGTTCCATTGCCCCGCGCCAGGAATGAGAATGCCGATTCGTCCAGCACCGCGCCGCGGCTGACCACCAGCGCCCGCTCCACTGCGTTCTCCAGTTCGCGCACGTTCCCGGGCCAGTCGTAGGCCATCAACAGCTCCATCGCCGACGGGCGAATCTCCGGGAGCACCGCCCGGTTCGTCGATGCGCACAACCGGCGGATGAAATGCTCCGCCAGCAATGGGACGTCCGCGCGGTGGTCCCGGAGCGGCGGCAGGTCGATGCACAGCACATGCAGCCGATAGTACAAATCGGGCCGGAATGTCCCGGCTTTTACCAGGTCCTCCAGCCGCTTATTGGTTGCCGCGATGCACCGGAAGTCGACGCTAATCGACTGGTTTCCGCCTACGCGGGTGATTTCCTTCTGCTGCAGGACGCGGAGCAAATCGGTTTGCATCCGGAGGCTGATGTCGGCGATTTCGTCGAGGAAAACGGTCCCGCCGTCGGCTGCCTCGAACTTTCCCTTCTTGCGGTATTGCGCCCCGGTGAACGCTCCCCGTTCGTGGCCGAACAGTTCGCTTTCCAATAGAGTGTCGGTCAGCGCGCCGCAATGGATGACCACCATCGGCATGTTCCGTCGCAAGCTCCGCTGATGGATGGCGCGCGCCACTACCTCCTTGCCCGTGCCGCTTTCGCCGGTGATGAGCACTGTCGAATCGGTGGGCGCGGCCATATCCACAAACTGCTGCACCTCCTGCATTGCGGCCGCATTACCGATTAACACGGGCCCGGGTTGCAACTCCAATACGTTTTCGCGCAGTTGCGCGAGTTCCCGCCGGGCCCGGTTGTGCGCGATTGCCTTGGACACGGCGTGCAGCAAGATGTCGGGATCGACGGGCTTGGTGATGTAGTCGTACGCTCCGGCCTTGAGCGCCTCCACCGCCGTTTCGACGCTGGCGTAGCCGGTCATGATGATCACCGGGAGTTCCGCGTCGGCCTCCTTCAATTTGGCTTGGAGTTCCATGCCGTCCATGCCCGGCATCTTGATGTCGAGCAGGGCGACATCGAACGATTCGCGCGCCGCCGCCTGCAGCGCCTCGCGGCCATTGGCGGCCGTCACCACCCGGTAGCGCTCATCGGCGAACCACTGCTCCAGCGAATCCCGCACTACCGGTTCGTCGTCCACAATCAGGATCGTTCCGTTCATCTTGTTTGCGCCTCCACCCGCGCGCTTGCCGGCAGCCGCACTGTGAATTGGGTGCCGCGCCCCGCTTCGCTTTCCACCGCGATCGTGCCCTCGTGCTTCTCCACAATTCCGGCCGCGATCGCCAGGCCCAGGCCCGTCCGCGGCCCGTCCTGCTTGGTGGTGAAGAAGGGCTCAAAGATCCGGTCGCGCACTTCGGCCGGGATGCCTGGCCCATCGTCGCGCACGGTGATGACAACGGCACCATCGGCCCCGGCGGTTTCCAGCCAGACGTGCCCGCCGTGTGGCATGGCCTCCTGCGCGTTGACGAGTAGCACCAGCAGCACCTGTTGCAGTTGCCCGGCGTCGCCCCGTACGCGCGCCGCGGCGTGGCCCAGCGTCAGATGGAGTTCCAGGTTCTGCACCGCATAGGTGTGGCGGATCAGCGCCACGGCGCGCTCCACCACTTCCGCCGGGTCCACCTCTTCCAGCTTCGGCGGCGCTTGCCGCGAGAACATCAGCAGGTTCTTCACAATGTCCCCGCACCGCCGGCTTTCGCGCTCAATGACGCCCAATTTATCGGTCAAGTCGGTCTTCTTTTCGGCTGAAAGGTCCGTGCGTTCCACGTGTTTCCGCGCCAGCCGGGCGTTGGTCAGAATCCCGAAGAGCGGGTTGTTGATTTCGTGGGCCACTGTGGCCGCGAGGCGCCCGACGCTCGCGAGCTTTTCGCTTTGCAGCAACGTGTGGTGGGCCCGTTCCAGTTCGCGGCTCTTGCGTTCCGAACGCTCTTCGAGAGTCCGGTTCCATTCGGTAATCTCCGTCCGCGCGGCCAGCAACTGGCGCGTCATGGCGTTGAAATCCTCCGCCACTTCACCGATTTCATCCTGCGATTGGCGCGGGATCTTCTCTTCCAGGTTGCCCCCCGCCACCCGCCGGATGCCCCCCACCAGGTTCCGCAACGGCCGGTAGACCATCCACCAGATAACCAATAAACAAAGGCCGCCGAGCACCGCGCTTGCCACCGCCGTGAAGCGCCACAACATGCTTTGCTGTTCGGCAATCTGGCGGTCCGCCGAGGCGAGCGAGAGCTGCACGTCGATGACCCCCAGCACCTTCTTTCCCGCCGGATGCACGTGGCAGGCGGCCGATGAACAGTCCGGGTGGTTTTCGATCGGCAGGATCACGCCGAGGATGCGCTCTCCTTCGCCGCTGGTAAAGACCCGCGCCCGGTCGCTCCGGCTGAGTTTTTCGAGCGGCGCGGCCTGGGCGTGGCAGCCGTAGCAGGCTTCGGCGGTCTTATCCACGACGTGATTGGTTTCGCCCTCCTTGGTGGAAAAACTGATGGCGCCGGACTTATTCAGTATTCGTATCTGGCGGATACCAGATTCGCTTCCGATGTCCCGGATCATCCGGTACAGCGCTTCGCGGTCGTTGCGCAGCATTTGGAAATGCGCGCCGCGCCGGATGATATCGCCAATCCGTTCCGCGCTGGCGTTAGTAAGTTGTTCGGCACCGCGTAACTGCGCGTTGCGTAACTGCCATCCAAAGATACTAAAGACCAGAGCGGTGGCGACCATCAACCCCAATGCGAGTTTGACTGCCAGTTTCATGGTCGGGATGACGGCCTTCAGGCCGCCCTCGATTCCACCTTGCCTTGACTATATACCTTCTCGGTCTCCGTGGCTACGGCCTCGTGCGAGCCGAACACCGGCAGGTAGGTGACCGCGAGGCGGAACAGCCCGACGCCGATGGCGACGATGAACAACGTCACGGCAACCTCGGTCCACTTGGGAATGTAGGTGACGCCGCTGGCGGTCTCGATGCCCGTCACGCCCACGTTCAGACGGTTGGTCATGAAGCCCATAATCACCAGCACTGCCGACCAGTAGAGCGCCCGCGCGTTGTTGCGTACGCGGCTCTGATACAGCAGGACCACCGGCGCCGCGATCAGGGCCATCTCCAGTAAGAAGAAGGCGTTTTCCGGGCGTGGCTGCGCCAGCAGGCCCCAGGCGTGGCGGTGCGTCAGGTCCATTAACCGCATGGCCAGATAGGTGCTCTGCACGACGGCGAGCACGCTGCCGAGGCTTTCGAGCAGGGAGCCGTCCAGCCGGTGGTTGAACGCTTTGCTGGAATGCCAGGATTCGAAGATGGTCATGGCCAGGCCAACGCCGATTGCCGATACGAAGAAGAACAGCGGCAGATAAGGCGTGTACCAGAGCGCGTCGAGCTTGTGGGGCACCAGTAAGAAGAGGCTGCCGAGTGAGGATTGATGCAGCGTCGAAAGCAGGACGCCGAGAATCATCAGGGGGATGGAGATGATGCGGAACCAGCGCAATGGCGTCCGCCACCGCAGGCGTTCGCACACCATGGGCGAGAACTCGAGGAACAGCACGGTGGTGTAGAGTGTCACGCACCAGCCGACTTCAAACATCACCGATTTCGGGTTCCACATGATGAGCGGATGCCAGATCCGGTCCGGGCGGCCGAGGTCGTACATGAGGCCGATGATGACGAGTAAGTAGCCGAGAAACGCGGTCAGTACGGCGGGCCGCAGGATGGGCTTGTACTTCTCGATATTGAAGATGTGGACCGCGGCTACGAGCGTGAAGCCGCCGGCGGCGAGGCCGACGCCGCACATGACGTCAAAGCCGATCCAGATGCCCCAGGGGAAGGCGTCGGAGAGGTTAGTTACCGCGCCGATGCCGGCGTAGAAGCGCTGGAAGGTAACCCAGAGGCCTGTCACCAGAATCGAGTAAAAGACCACGTTCCAAAGGGAAAACCGTTTTCGAGGCATGGTTACGACAGTCATTGCCGGGCTCCTTTCCGTTCGTTGCGTTCCGCGCGGGCGACTTCCGTCCGGCGATGAGTAATCCAGCTGATTCCGCTGAGTAAAACGCCTCCGGTGGTGACGATGCTTGGAATCATTTCGAGCGCCCGCCAGGTGAACACGGGCAGTGCTTCCGTCGGCAGTTTTCCGGGCATGCCCAGTTCCGCCATCGGCACCGGGCCGATCATCATCACCGACGTGCCGCCCACTTCGTTCAGCCCGTAGATCGCTTGCGCGTAGCTCTGGGGCGCCTCCGCCATTCGCGCCTTGGCGATGGCGATGAGCGCGTCGCGCTCTCCGGTGACCGTGGCCTCGTTCGGGCACGCCTCTGAACACGCGGTTGGCTTGCCGGCGGCCAACCGTTCGGCGCACATATCGCACTTACGCACCTTGGGCAGGCGGGCCTCCCATTCGTAAGTCGGCGCGGCAAAGGCGCATGCCGTCATGCAGTAGCGGCAGCCCATGCACTTATCGGCGTCATAGACTACGGGGCCGGCCGCTGTCTTCACGAGCGCCCCCACCGGGCAGGCCGACGCGCATGCCGGTTCCATACAGTGCATACACATCCGGCGGATGTACTTATCGCCCTTCGTTACAACGGCGGTCAACTTATGAGAACTTAGTTTCTCTTCCGCGGCGATTTTATCGTTGTAGGGGTTGCCCCACTTTTCGGCGCAGGCGCTTTCGCAGCTCCGGCATCCGACGCATTTTGTACTGTCGAACAGGATGGCGTTGGCCATGGTGATTCTCCTTTCTCCCTCGTCCGCCTACAGGAAAAACTCGGCGGTCAGTTCTTTCCAATTCGTGCCGGGCAGCGCCGCGGCCAGGTCGTCCACCGGCGTGCCAGGATCGGCCGCCACCGCGCCCGCCAACTCCGGTTGCCGTGCGTAGAGTTTTTCGGCGACGTTTTCCATCCACTGGCGGATCAGGTCACGCGGGATAAAGTTCCGGCCGGTGCCTTCTTCGTCGGGGACGTGGACGCTCATCAGCCAGCCGGCGCCGTAGGGGTCGGTGCGCAGCAACGACGGGTCTTTCAGCACGTCGGGGTTGATTTCGAGAACTTCGCCTTCGATGGGGGACACCATTTCGGCGGCCACGCCGTTGCGCAGCACCTTCCAGGCGCGTTCGCCCTGGCGGATCCACTGGCCGGGTTTGGGGAGTTCGAGCGAGTCGATCTTGCCGGCCAGGCGGGCGGCGAAGTCATCGATTCCGATGCGGACCACATTCTTCCGCTCCCGCAGTGCCCAGCCGTGACCGGCGTGATAGCTGCGGTTGGCGGGGAGGTGGAAGCCATAAACAAAGTCAGCGGCGCGCGCCGCCGGCGTGGGAACAGCGTCTGGCGCCATAGCGGGCGCTTTGCCGCGAGAAATCAGCCAGTCCAGCAGGGCGAAGCCCAGGAACATAGCGAGTGCGAGTAGGACTGCCATAAAAATCCTCCTTCCGAGGTGACTCCTTGTGCGGGGAGTCGCCTATAAGAAGGGCATTCCGGTAGCCAAACCGGAACTGCTTTTATCGCAATCACTTAGCGGAAAGCGCCGGGCGCCGGGTTGTGGGATTCTCCCACACTTTGGCGTTCCGGTGAATGAATTCAACAACTTACCTGTGTGGGGTTTTCCGGCACACCCTGTCGAATTTCACCACACCGAAACAGGGTCACTCCCCTTTGTTCGCCGCCTCCACCCGTTTCCGCATCTTCGCCGCCCGCTCCGGCCACCCGTCAAACTGGTATTGCAGCGGATTGCCCATCCCCTTGAGCTCCTTATAATTGTCCAGCGAGCGGTCCAGCGCGCGCCCGGCCTCCGCCAGGTAGGCCCGATCCCCGAACTTTTCGGCCGCCTCCAGCCCACCGAGTCCCAACTCGAAGTTCGCCCCCGCCTCAATGATCATGCCGAGCGGCTCCCCGGGCGTCATGCCCGCATAGCGCCGCGCGACCCGGACTGTCTCCCGCCGCCACTGCATGCCGCCCGCCAAATCGCCCTTCTTCTCCGCCACCCGGGCGAGATTGATCAGCACGATCTTGCGCTGATCCAGACACGGCAAACTGTCCGAAGCCGTCCGGTCCGACAGCGCCAAGGCCTGCTTCAACTCCCCCTCCGCTTCGGCTACGCGGGAGGTGTTCTGAATCAAAATCTCCGCATATTTCGCGCGGCTATGGATGGTTAGACAGGCGCCTTCCCAGTTTGTCGGGTCCGAGGCGGTGATCCGCCGGGAGGTCTCGATGGACTGCCGGTACTTTTCCAGTGCCTTCTCCCGGTTGTACATCGACTGCCAGGCCAGGCCCTGGCGGGTTTGGGCCGTCCGCAGCTGGCGCAAGAGCGTCCGGTCATTCGGATCGCGCCGCGCCAGGGCTTCGGCCTCCCGTTCAATCTTTTCGTTCAAGGCGATCGACTCCTCCAGGCGCGAGGCGTAATAGAGGGTCCGGCCCATCACATCGAGCGTTTGCAGATAGGTGATCCGGCACATGGTCTCCGCGGTGGCGGCCGGACCGCAAGCCTCTCCATCGCGCCCATAAAGCGCCAACCCGGCGGCTACGGCCTTCATCGCCTCCGGGCTCACGCGGTCCCCGGTGGCGATGGCCGCCGCCAGGCGCCCATACGCCAGCGCCTGTTCGTCCCGGTGTTCGGCCCGGAGCCCCTCGGCGTACTGCACGGCCTTGCGCGCCAGTTCGATGCCGAGCTTGTGTTGCCCACGGCGTTCCACGATGGCCGAGAGCTCTCCGAGGGCGCGTGTGAGAGGCGCGCGCGCGGCCTCGCTGCCCACCTCCGTCAACGCCGCCACGGCCCGTTCCGCCACCGGCTGGGCTTCCGCGTTTCGACCGGCGTTGGACAGCACGTTGGCTAACCGTTCCAACGTTACGCCGAGTTCCATACGCGTCTCCGGCCTCGCCTCGCGGCGGGCGGCCAACCCGTTTAGCAGCGACTCGGACTTCCGCAAGCTCTGGATTCCCTCGTCTGGGGCGCCCAGATTCGCCACGCGGCTATAGCCCTGGATTTCGCCGACGCGGCGATAGGCGAGGGCGACTTCATGAAGCAACGCATCGTCGCTGCCGGCGTCGGTCGCAATGCGATCCAGGTACTGCACCGTGTCGCGCGCAATCTTCGCCCGCAAACCGGTGGAACCCGGCAGCTTTGCCAGGTCGTCCTGATACTCAAACATTACGGCGCGGGCCAGCGCCTTGACGTCGGCGAGGTGGCGTTCCGCCCGGTCCTTCTGCGTGAAGGTTCCCGCAGCGCCCAGACCCATGACGAGCAGGAACGCGGCGGCCGCGCCCACCGTGCCCTTCCGGCGCCGAGCGAACTTCGCGGCCCGGTACCACCAGGTTCCGTTGCGCGCCTCCACCGGCTTGCCCGCCAGATGCCGTTCGATATCGGCACTGCACTGTTCGACGGAGGAATAGCGGTGCGCGGTGTCTCCCGCCAGGGCTTTTAAAAGAATGCTGTCCAAATCCCCCGCCAACTCCGGGCGCCACTGGCTGGGCCGGGCAATCGGCTCTCCGGCCTTTGGCAGGACTCCCGTCAACAGGCGGTAGAGAATCAAACCCAGCGAATAGACGTCGCTCAGGGTGTTTGCCGGCGCTCCGGCCCGCTGTTCGGGGCTCGCCCAGGCCGGGGTCATGACGGCCTGTGTCATGGCCGTGTCGGCGCCGTCCTCCAACAGCTTTGCAATGCCGAAGTCCAGGACCTTCGCCACGCCGGCGGCCGTTACCAGGATGTTGGCGGGTTTCAGGTCCCGGTGGATGACCAGGTTCTGATGGGCGTACCGGATGGCTCCGCAGACCTGCAAAAACAAACCGAGAATCTCTTGCACCGGGCGGCCCGCGGCGTAGGCAGTGATCTCGACGCCGTCGACGAACTCCATGGCCAGAAACTGGGTGCCGTCGCCGGTAGTTCCGCCATCGAGGAGGCGCGCGATTCCGGGATGTTCCAGCCGCGCCAGAATCTGCCGCTCCCTGGCAAACAGTGCCTGCCCGCCAAAGCGGGGGATGGTCTTCAGGGCCACCTGTTTGTCGAAGGCGCCGTCGTCGCGGGTGGCGAGGTAGACGGTGCCCATACCGCCCTGGCCCAGTTCGCGGATGATCCGGTAGGCCCCGATGCGCGTTCCGGTCCGGACGCTGCCGAGGCCGGCGGCCAGCGGCGGCGCGAACCCCAGCAGCCCGGTTGTCTCCGAGAAGTCCTTGAGTAATTCGAGCGCCGCCGACCGCAGGACGGTGTCGCCGGAGCACTGCTCTTCCAACACCGCGTCCCGCTGCGCGGGCGGTGCATCCATGACCTCGCCGGCAATCCGCTGTAGCTGTTTCCACCGCTGTGGCGACAAGTCACTCAGCCGCATAATTGCGATCCCGCAGTACGCCCAAACGGCATCTAGCCTCGCAACTCGCTCGCCAACCAGACCTTCGCCATCCCCCACTCGCGATGCACCGTCCGGACGGAGATGTCCAAATAGGCCGCTGTTTCTTCCGCCGACATTCCACCGAAAAACCGGAGCTCGACGATTCGCGCCTGCCGCTCGTCCATTGCCGCCAGACGCGTCAGCGCACGGTCCAACCCAACCACGTCCAGCGACTCACCGGTGGGCGTGTGGATCAGTTCATCGAATTGAATTCGGTCCGCATCGCCACCGCGTTTTGCGGTCGATTTTTCCCTCCAATAGTCGACCATTAACCGGCGCATCACGGTGGCCGCGAAAGCAAAGAACTGGGACCGGTCCCGCCAGTCGCTTTTGGCGCTCTTGGCGAACTCCAGGAACGACTCATTTACCAGCGCCGTTGCCTGCAAGGTTCCCTGATTTCGCGCATGGGCTGCGGCAATCCGGCGTAAATCGGCGTAGAGAATCGGGAACAGTGCGTCACACGCGGCACGGTCTCCCGCCCCCCATGCCCGGATGAGGGTGGTTATTTCCTGAGTCTGCATCAGCCCTTTGAGTTAACCGTTATTGTATCGCCCCGGCTCAGAAAAAAATGTCACTTTTTTTGCTCCGTTCCCGACATGAAATCCGGAGAGTACTATCCCTTGCAATTAAAGAGTTCTACCCCTACTATCGTCAATTCCTGGAATGAATGGGACCCCTTGCGCCACGTCATCGTGGGTGTCGCCAACAAGGGCTGCATACCCGTCTCCGAACCCGCAATCGAGTATCATTTTCCCGAAGAAGGCGGCATTCAGGGCAAGAGCGGCCAATGGCCGGACGAACTGATCGCGCGCGCCAATAGCGAGCTCGACAACCTTGCCGATGTGATGCGCAAACGGGGGATCCGCGTGGATCGCCCGACGGCGATCAACTTTTCCGAAGCGGTTACGACGCCGGACTTCACGCACCCTTCGCAGATCGGGTGCATGCCCGCGCGGGACGTGCTGCTGACGGTGGGGAACGAGATTCTGGAAGCGACGATGTCCTACCGCGCCCGGTGGTTCGAATACCTGGCGTATCGTCCGCTCGTTCAGTCCTATTTCGACGCCGACCCGAACATGCGCTTTTCGGCGGCTCCGAAGCCTCGGCTTGGGCTCCCGTCCTACAAGGCCGGCTATTTCAACGATATGAACATCGCCGATTTCGGCCAGATCGTTAGCAAAGCCGACAATATGGACTACGTTACGACGGAATTCGAACCGCTGTTCGACGCCGCCGACGCCACCCGTTGCGGCAAGGACATTTTCGTCCAGCACGGATTCACCACCAACCTGAAGGGCATCGACTGGCTGCGCCGCCACTTCTCCAACCACCGGATCCACCGCGTGAACTTCCGCAACGATCCGGATCCGGTCCATATCGACTGTTCTCTGGTCCCGCTGCGCCCGGGCCTGGTGATGGGGAATCCGAACCGGCCGCTCGTCATGGAGCCGGGGAAAGAGGACCTGTTCCAGCGCAACGGTTGGGAGATGGTGATGGCGGCCAAGCCCGCCCACGCCAAGCCGCAGCCGCTTTGCTACTACAGCATCTGGCTGTCGATGAATTTCCTTACGCTGGACCCGAAGACGGTGATTGTCGAGGAGACGGAGGTTTACCAGAACGAGCAACTGGACAAGCTCGGGTTCGAAGTGATTCCGATTCCTTTCCGGAACGCCTATCCGTTCGGCGGGTCCATCCACTGCGCGACCGCCGACGTGTACCGAGAGGGCACCTGCGAAGACTATTTTCCCAAGCAGTAGTAACTCCAAATTTAAAGGACAAATGACCATGAAGTTCATTGAAGTTAGCAACCAGCCTCTGGTTTACACCCCGCCGGCGAGTAACTACCGGGAGTACTGTGAAGGCTATTTCGCCTCCACCTCGCCGAATTATATGTTGGGGATCACGGTGAAGGCCGCGGCGGTGGATAACGGGCTGGAGTGCCCGGGCTCGACGCTGCTCGACGAGATCAACGCCTTCGATCTGGCTGAAGTGGAAGGCGCCAATCTGGGGCAGTTGAACGTGATTACCGTGTCGTCGTTTTGCGGTCCGCGTGGCCTCATCTGGGGGTACGACGTCTGCCAGCCGGCAGAAGGGCAACTGCGGATCGGCAGCGCCCGGCGGGGATCGCAGCACGCCGAGGTGTACGATCTGGGTGGACTGACGACGCCGTTTGAGCGGCTGATCGGCTCGGTGGCGGCGCCGCGATTCCCGTTCATGCCGGGTTCGCACGTGCCGGCGGCGCTGAAGTCGAAAACCTCCCGGGAACCCGGGATTCTATATGCCGCCCTGGCGCTGGGGATTCCGGAGGACCGGAGCCGGCAGGCGTGCCTGATGATGGAAAACACCGGGCACTGCCCGCCGGACAGTGATTGGGACGCCGACCGGGCGACGATCCTGGACCGGCAGGCGCACTCGGTGCTGGCAGTGGGTGAGAATCAGGGGGTGCGTTACCGGCAGATCTTTGTGGGGATTTCGAGCGTGGCGATCGAACCCGGGCAGACGGGTTGCGCGATGGCGTTGGCGCCGTATATGCGGTTGGCGCAGGATGCCCTGATCGAAGGCCGCGACCTGGGACAGATGACGATTGACGAGTGGGAAGACGCCACGCGCGACCGGTTCCTGTACCAGGCAAATTAGGCCCTGGCGTAGGGAATCCGCCGCGGTTTTCCGCGTTAGACTCTAGAAGGAGAACGTGATGCGCCCTTTGCTTGTGTCTTTTCTAGGGCTGGCTGCCGTGGTATCGGCCCAGCGGATTACCGATAGCCGGATGGCCGATATTCGTGGCGGCGGGGGCGACGGCAAGTGCACGATCGAGGTGGAGATCGACGACATCGCCGAGGTGGAGATCCAGGGTAACCGGGCGCAAATCCGGACCCTGGCCGGCTCCCCGGCGCGCATTGTCCGTTTCGTCTGCAACCAGGTGATGCCGAACAATCCGTATGACTTCCGGTTCAGGGGGATCGACGGCCGGGGCCGGCAGGACCTGGTTCGTGAGCCGGGGCGCGGAGCGGCGGTGATTCGGATCGACGACCCGAAGGGTGGCCGTGAGGGCTACACGTTTGACATCTTTTGGCGCGGCGGGAGCGGCGTTGGCGGCGGCGGTGGCGGCAGCTTTGACCGTCCCGGCGGGTACGGCCGGCCGAACACGAGTCCGGACCGTTATGACCGGCCGAACACGAGTCCGGACCGTTATGACCGGCCGGGAGGGAATCAGGGCGGGTTTAACAACGGCAACAGCGGCTGGAGCAGGGAAGTGAACTTCCGCGGCCGGGGCGATGGCGAGTTCCGTCCGAACCGCGGGAACATTGAGCGGCTCTACGACTGCCGGGTTACGATTAACCGGCGCGGGGATGTCGAGGTTCGATTTGATACCGACCGGTCGTTTTCGCTGGTTCTGAATGGCCGGGTATTGCGGCTGGACCGGGGCCGGATCTATGCCGACATGAACGGCAACGGGATCGGCGGGGAGATGGTCATCGACCTGGATTCGCGGGACCGGGTGACCAATGTAACCATGGTCGGGGCCGGGCGGGACCGGTTTGATCTTCGCTGGCGGAATTAAGGACCCTTTCAGGGGTCCTTGACGCAGCGGAAGCCGAGATCGTCGGCGCGGTGACGGCCCGGGACGACCTCGCTCATCGGGAGAGAGGTTTCGCCGAGTTTGTAGCGGAACGAGCCGCCTTTGACCACATACCAGCGCTCGTCGGCGGTGGGGGGTGGTGTGAGTTTTTCGGTGTAGGTCCGCAAGCCGGTGACGGTGGGGGCGGACTGTTCTCCGGTGAATTCGCGCACATTGCCGATCATCTGCAGGATCTTGAACGGGCTTCGGCCCATCCGGAAGGCGTCGACGGAGACCAGATGCTGCCAGGTGTCATCGGGGTTGTCGGCGACATTGGCAAGGGAGGCGGTGGGCTGACTGCCCCAGGGATAACTGCGGCCGTCGAGCCCGCGGGCGGCTTTTTCCCACTCTTTTGCAGTGGGTAGGCGTTTGCCTGCCCATTTGGCAAAGGCGAGCGCATCGTCCATGGAGACGTTCACGACGGGGAAGCCGGGCTTGCCGCGCACGTAGTCCGGCGGGAGGGGCCGGCCGGTGGCCTTGGAGAACTCCTCGAAGTCTTCGTTGGAGACCTCGGTGACATCGATATAGAAGGCCGGTAGATCGACGGGCTCATTGGCGGCGCCGTAGGCGAAGGGCCCGGCTGGGATGAGGACCATTTCGCCGAGGGGGTCGTCAATCCGGGCGTTGGCTTTTTGGGACGTCAGAAAGAAGTAGCCGATGCCTGCGGCGATGACCATGGCCAGTGCGCCGGCGGCGGTGAGCCACAGATTGGAGATCCGGACGCGACGTTTGGCGGATGGCATCGCGACGGACTCCACCGGGCGGGTGGCGGTGGGGTTTTCGCCGAGCCAGTCTTCGAGTTGCCCGACGATGGCGGCCATCGATTGGGTTCGGAGTTGGGGATCGCGCGCCATGGCGGCGCGGATTGTCTCCTGGAGCGGCATGGGGACGCCAGCGGCTTCGAGCGGGGCCGAGGAGATCTCTTCGTGCAGGATTTGATAGAAGATGCGTTCGACGGTGTCAGCTTGTATGGCGCGCTTGCCGGTGAGCAATTCAAAGAGCAGTACGCCGAAGGAGTAGACATCGACCAGTGGCGTGACGGGCTGGCCCATGATCAGTTCCGGGGCGACGTAGTGCGGGGTGCCGAGCGCGTAGCCGGCCTGGGTGAGAGTGACGTCGCCGGTTTTGACGATGCCGAAGTCCATGAGCTTCACCCGGCCCTGGGCGTCCAGGTGGACGTTGTCTGGCTTGACGTCGCGGTGGACCAGCCCCAAGGTGTGAACGTGGGCCAGCGCCTTGGCCAGTTGGAGGCCAATGGAGACCCGTTTGCGGAGGGGGATCTCTTCACCGGATTGCAGGGCGTCCTTGAGCGTTTGACCGGTCAGGAACTCCAGAACCATGAACGGGATGCCGTCTTCCTCGCCATAGTCGTGGGTGGTGATGATGTTTTCGTGGGCGATTCCGGAGGAGACGCGTGCCTCCAGCAGGAACCGGGCGCGGGTGTCGTCGTTGGTAGCCGCCTGGGCGGTGAGCAGTTTCACGGCGACGGTGCGGCCGAGGACCGTGTCACGGGCCTGATAGACCTCCGACATGCCGCCGCCGAGGTATCTGTCCAACTGGTATTTTGAGATGCGAGCGGGTAGCTTCACGGGCGCGAGACGGACCCTTCATTGACGGTGATGCCGGCCCTGGCGGCGTTGTCGCGCACGGCCTGGAGGGCGGCGCAGACGGTGTCTGAAGACTGGCAACCCTGCTGATTTTGTTCGCCGTCGCCGGAGACATCCATGACCATGCGGGTGCCATCGTAGGAATTGCCGGCGAAGGAGGCGAGCGAGGCGTTCAGGCCGGCGAGAATGTTGGTGCCGCCGTTGGTGCCCTGGCGGGCCATTGACGCCAGGGAGTTGGCGAAGGCCGAGACGGAGGCGTTATCGGTGAGGAGGGTCCAGGGCAGGGCTGTAAAGGCGGATGAATCGAACTGGATGACGTTAACGGCGATGCCGCCGGTCAAGCCGGCGATGGTGGACTGGATGGAGGGGAGGTTGAAAGCGGCGGAGTAGGCGGCGCGCTGGAGATTGTATTCCGAGATGTCGATGCTACCGGATACATCGATGACGAGCGAGAGTTCCAGGGCAATGGGGGCGGCGGCCAGGGGGGACGCCAGGCAAAAAGCTAACAGCGCGGCGGAGAACAATTGAGTTCGCAAGTGGAAAGAGTGCCTCTCAGGTAGTAGCTCTAGTACAGACGAACCAACGTACCATACTAATAGTACTGTTCTCTGTCGGTTTTGCCGTTTATGGTAG
>JBIKOG010000169.1:0-16561 GCA_044358225.1 Bryobacteraceae bacterium
ACGTCTTTGTCGAAACGGTAATCAATCGTCAGCTCTTCCCCCGGCTGAATATCTCGCTTCGCCTTATACAAAATCCGCTCGTTCAACACCTGCGCATAGCAGTTCGGCTCGCAGCAGTGGTTGATGTACTCCGCCCCGCTCCCGCCCACGGCCCCATCCAGCGTCCAATACGAATTCAGCGTGAAAAGATAATTCTCCTCTCGCGCCTCAAACCGCCGCTTCGTCTCCCGCCGGCTGATCCGCTCGCCGGTATACTCGATGATCTTCCGCCCCTTCGGAATCAACTCCTCCGCATAAATCCCCCAGCGGTGGATCGGCGAATACGCCAGGCGCAACTGAAACTTCGTCGCCTTCGGGTTGATCGTCGGAGCGGCGGCGGACTTCTCGGAAGCCCGCCCCTTTGGCACACGTCCCGCCTTTGCGCTCATGCCCGTTCTCGGTTAGCCCCGCGCGCAGTCAATCAAAAATCGTCTTCGCCAGCAGGTTTGCCGCCTTTGCTTTTGCGGCGCACGATAATGCCAACAATGCAGAGCACGGCGAGAACGCCGGCTACGATCTGGACGGTTGTCTGGTCCATATTCGGACTTGCCTCCGGAGGAAATTGGAATCCCTAGATTATACGGCAGGGGCCGGGACTGAATCAGCCCCCGGCCCCAGTAAAACACAAAAATGCCGGAACAGTTCCTAGGCTTTCGCTTTCAGAACGTCCACCATCTCCTGCACAGCGCCCGCACTCTTGGCCATCGCGGCCTTTTCCGTGTCGTTCAGCTGCACTTCGTACACTTTTTCAATGCCCGACGCGCCCAACTTCACCGGCACGCCGAAGAACAATCCGTTGATCCCGTACTCGCCTTCCAACAGCGCGCAGCACGGAAGAACCTTCTTCTTGTCCTTCAGAATCGATTCCACCATCTCCACCGTCGCCGCCGACGGAGCATAGTACGCGCTCCCCGTCTTCAGGTGCTTCACGATCTCCGCGCCGCCGTTCTGCGTCCGCGTCACAATCGCGTCGATCGTCGCCTGGTCCAGCAACTCGCTCAACGGAATCCCGCTCACGTTGGTCAACCGCGTAATCGGAACCATCGTGTCGCCGTGGCCGCCCAGCACCAACGCCGAAATGTTCTCCACCGAAACGTCCAGAGCCTCGCCCAGGAACGTCTTGAAACGCGCCGTGTCCAACACGCCCGCCATACCGATCACACGGTTCTTCGGCAAGCCCGTCGCCTGCCACGCCGCCCAGCACATCACGTCCAGCGGATTCGTAACCAGGATCAGAATCGCGTTCGGCGAATGCTGAATCGCGCTCACCGCCGCCGACCGCACAACGTCGTTGTTGATCGCCAGCAAATCGTCGCGGCTCATGCCCGGCTTGCGCGCAATGCCCGCCGTGATTACGACGATGTCGCTGTTCGCCGTGTCCGCATAATCATTGGTGCCGACGATGCTGACATCGTAGCCCTGCACCGGACCCGACTGGGCGATGTCCAGACCCTTGCCCTGCGGAATGCCTTCGGCAATATCCAGCAGAACGACGTCCGCCAGTTCCTTATCGGCAATGCGCAGAGCGCAATTCGCGCCGACGTTGCCGGCGCCTATGACTGTTACTTTTTTACGCATAATTCGCGGGGATCCCCCAAACCAAGAGTCTATCGCAGAATCCCCCGGACTCGCCTCGCCACCCCGCCTCGCTACAATGAAAACGTATGGCACTCCCTGAGTCCGCTACCGCCTTTCTAGACAACCAAAAGGCGCGCCTCCGCCGCCTTCCCGCGCAAAAACGCATCGTCTTCCCCGAAGGTGCCGACCCTCGCGTCATCGAAGCCGCCGCCCGCCTCTCCGCCGATGGCCTCGCCTCTCCCATCCTCGTCCCCGCCACCCCCGACGACCGCTACTGGCGCATCCTCTACGAGCGCCGCCGCGCCAAAGGCATGACCGAACTCGAAGCCCGCGCCCTCGCCAAACAGCCCCTCTACTACGCCGCCCTCATGGTCGCCGCCGGTGACGCCGATGGCTTCGTCGGTGGCGCCGCCAACACCACCGCCGATACCGTCCGCGCCGCACTCCACTCCGTCGGCCCAGCCCCCGGAGTCAAGACCGTCTCCAGCATCATGTTCATGTGCACCGCCGATCGCAGCTTCGGCCATGAAGGCGTCCTCGCCTTCGCCGATTGCGCCATCGTCGCCGATCCCGATCCCACCCAACTCGCCGAAATCGCCATCGCCACCGCCCGCAGCTATCAATCGGTGACCGGCGCCACGCCCCACGTCGCCATGCTGTCGTTCTCCACCAAGGGCTCCGCCGAACACCCCTTCGTCACCAAGGTCCAGGAAGCTGTAAGAGTCCTCCGCGAACGCGCCCCTGAACTCAATGTCGATGGCGAAATGCAGGCCGACGCCGCCCTCATCGCCTCCATCGGCGCCAGCAAAGCCAAAGGCTCCCCCGTCGCCGGGCACGCCAACGTCCTCATCTTCCCCGATCTCGCCAGCGGCAACATCGGCTACAAACTCGTCGAACGCCTCGGTGGCGCCGCCGCCTTCGGCCCCTTCCTCCAAGGCCTCGCCAAACCCATCAACGACCTCTCCCGCGGCTGCTCCGCCGGCGACGTCTACTCCGCCGCCCTGGTCACGGCGCTCCAGGCATAGCCCCGTGCTGCCTCTCGTCTATCACGACAACTACGACCTCAACTTCGGCAGCCACGTCTTCCCGTCCCGCAAGTACCGGCTCATTAAGGAGCGCCTCGCCCTCCCCACCACGCCGCCCGATGCCGCCTCAGACGACGACATCCTCCTCGTCCACACCCAGCACTGGATGGAAGGCCTCCGCGACGGCACCCTCTCCCTCGCCGAAATCCAGCGCCTCGAGATCCCCTGGTCCCCCGAAACCGCCCGCGCCTTCTGGCTCGCCGCCGGCGGCACCATCCTGGCCTCCGAACTCGCCATCGAACACGGTGGCGCCTACAACATCGGCGGCGGGTTCCACCACGCCTTCCCCGCCCACGGCGAAGGCTTCTGCGCCATCCACGACGTCGCCGTCGCCATCCGCAAAATGGGCCGCCGCGCCCTCGTCGTCGATGTCGATGTCCACCACGGCAACGGCACCGCCTACATCTTCGCGAACGACCCCGACACCTACACCCTCTCCATCCACCAGTTCAACAACTACCCCTACATAAAGCCCCCGTCCGATCGCGACATCGACCTCCGCGACGGCGTCGAAGACGACGAATACTTGGACGCTCTCCGCCCCGCCCTCCTCGAAGCCCTCGACACTCACCACCCCGAAATCCTCTACTACGTCGCCGGTGCCGATCCCTACAAACACGATCAACTCGGCGGCCTCCGCCTAACAATCCCCGGCCTCCGCCGCCGCGACGAACTCGTCCTCTCCGAAGCCGTCAAACGCCAAATCCCCTTCGTCGTCACCCTCGCCGGCGGCTACGCCCGCGACGTCAACGACACCGTATCCATCCACGCCAACACCGCCCTCGTCGCCCAAAACCTTCTCATGCAAAATCGCCCTTGACGCGATAGCCAGTCTCAGCGCATAATCAACCGGTTATCAAACCAACCGGTTATGAACGCACCCCAATCCCTCGATTCCACCTTCGCCGCCCTCGCCGATCCCACCCGGCGCGCCATCCTCGCCCGCCTCACCGCGGGCGATGCCAGCGTCACCGAACTCGCCCAGCCCTTCAACATGAGCCAGCCGGCCATCTCCAAGCACTTGAAGGTGCTCGAACAAGCCGGCCTCATCAGCCGCGGCCGCGACGCCCAGCGCCGCCCCTGCCGCCTCGTCCCTGAACCTCTGGCCGCCGCCAACCAGTGGCTCGAATACTACCGCGAGTTCTGGGAAGCCAGCTTCCAAAATCTCGACGAGCTCCTCACCGACCTCCAGAAAGGAAAACGCAAATGACCCACGTCACCGCCAGCGGGGACAGAATCCTCATCGTCACCCGCACCTTCCGCGCCCCCCGCCAACTCGTCTACGACGCCTACACCCAACCCGAACTCCTCCAACGCTGGCTCGGTGTCCGCAACGGCTGGACGTTCGATGTCTGCGAAGTCGATCTCCGCGTCGGCGGCGCCTACCGCTGGGTCTGGCGCAACGCCAAGGGCAATGCGCTCGGCCTCTCCGGCGTCTACAAGCAAATCACCGCCCCCGAACGCATTGTCTGCACCGAAAAGTTCGACCAGCCCTGGTACCCCGGTGAAGCCCTCAACACCGCCGATTTCCTCGAACACAACGGCCAGACAACCCTCTCCATCACCATGGAATACGAGTCGAAAGAAGCCCGCGACGGCGCCGCCAGCTCCGGCATGGAACGCGGCATGGAAGAGAGTTTCGCAGTTCTCGACGCCATCCTCGCCGAAACAGCCTAGCCCATGGAAGTCCCCGAAATCCTCGCCTGGCTCACCCAACACGCCACCCCCCAGGACCGCGCGAACCTCGTCCGCTTCGGCATCAACCCGCCCAACGCCCTCGGCGTCTCCATGGCCAATATCCAGAAGCTCGCCAAACAACTCGGGCGCAGCCACCCCCTCGCCGCCGCACTCTGGAAAACCGGCGTCTACGAAGCCCGCCTGCTCACGTCGTTCATCGACGAACCCGCCAAAGTCACCCCCTCCCAGATGGACCGCTGGTGCCGCGATTTCGACAACTGGGGCATCGTCGATACCGTCTGCTTCCATCTCTTCGACCGCACGCCCCACGCCTGGGCCAAGGTCCACCAATGGAGCGCCGAACCCGGCGAATTCCAAAAACGCGCAGCCTTCGCCCTATTGGCCTGCCTCGCCGGCCACGACAAAACCAGCCCCGATGAAAACTTCCTCGAAGGCCTGCAACTCATCGAACCCGCCGCCACCGACCCGCGCAACTTCGTAAAGAAGGGCATAAACTGGGCCCTCCGCGGCATCGGCCGCCACAGCCCCGCCTGTACCGAAGCCGCCACCACCCTCGCGGAAAAACTGGCAAAATCGAAGGACCCCACCGCGCGCTGGATCGGCAAAGACGCCCTCCGCGATTTCGCCAAAGTCGCCGCCCGCAAACAACAATGAACCCATTTACCGAACCGCGCGCGTCAGCAAGCGGCGCGCCTCCCCGCAACCTCCGCCGCAGCTTCGCCGCCCTCCTCGCCGGCTTCGTCGCCGTCGTCGTCCTCTCCCTCGCCGCCGACAAGCTGATGTACGCCACAGGCATATTCCCCCCGATCGGCCAGCCCATACCCGACAATCGCTTCTTCCTCGCCCTCGCCTACCGCACCGCCATCGGCATCCTCGGCGGCTATCTCGTCGCCAAAATCGCGCCCGATCGTCCCATGCGCCACGCCCTCCTCTCCGGTGGCATCGTCCTCCTCATCAGCACCCTCGGCGTCGTCCTCACCTGGAACGCCGGCCCCGAATTCGGCCCCCACTGGTACCCCATCGCCCTCGCCGCCTCCGCCCTCCCCACCGCCTGGGCGGGCGCCCACCTCGCCGGAGCCTAAAGCTCCGGCCACATCCGCGTCACCGCCCGGTCGCTCACCGCCGGGTCATACAACCAGAACTTCCGGCCCCGATAGTAAGCTCGCAATCGCTCGTTCGCCGCCTCCCCCAGGTCGTGTGCCCACACCACCCGCTGGCTGTCGATGTTCGCCCCGTTATAGACAAACTCCACATACATCGGCGTCGTCTCAATCGTCGCGTACTTCTCCCACTTCGGCTCAAATGCCGACGGCGACGTGTGCCGCACCAGCACCACATGGTCCCCCGGATAAGGCGCCAGCAACTCTTCCACCACCTCCCGCCCGCCCGCTCCCGCCTGGTCCAGCGACTCCCCCTTCAACAGCTTCGCCCCCGGCTCCATCAACGCAATCAGCAACGCCGCCACCGGCAACAGCCGCGCCATCCACACCCCCGTCGTCCCCCGCCCCCCCCGCAGCTGTCGCATCCCCTCCACCACCAGCAACGCCAACCCCGCCAGCAGCGGCGTCGCATAGTGCCCGAAGAACACCGTCTCCACCAATCCCGCCGCCACCAGCAATCCCAACGCGCATACCACCGGCCACAACTCCCGCCGCCGCACCCACACCCCCGCGAAAGCAATCAACGGAAGAAACACCACCGCCGTACCGAAATACGATGCCACGCGATCCCGCATCTCCCCCATCCGCCGCCACACGAACCCCGGCTTCTTCGTATGCGCCCACGCCTCCCGTTCCCAATGGTCCATCACCGTCATCCCCGCCCGCTCGTAGAACCGCTGCGGCGGCAACGGCAGAAACGAAAAATGGCTCGTCATCGGGTTCTGCGCTTCATACTCCAAATACGGCAGCCGAAAGGGGTCCCCCGTCACCCGTGCATTGTAGGTACACAGAAACCCAACCCCGCCCGCCGCCACCAACAACAACGGCACCCACTCGCGTCCGCGCAGCCGCCACAGGAAAGGCGTCATCGGCAACAGCACCAACAGTCCCTCAAACGGCCGCGTCAGCGCCAACACCACCGCGCCCAACGCAAACACCGCGCCCATCCATCTCTCCCGCCCCATCCGCCCCGCCGCGCCATAAACCAACGCCCCGCCAATCCCCGCCACCGCCCCGCCCCAGTAACTGTTCATGCAGTACGTTAAGGTGTAGAACGGCATCGCAATCACCGCGCCCAACAGCGCCCAAGCCGGCGGAACCCACCCCTGCAGCGCCCAACACAGCGCCGCCCCCAGCAGGCCGCAACTCAGCCACACGCCAAACCACGGATGCCCGAAAACCGCCGTGCCAAACGCCAGAACCAATCCCTGCCCCGGCGGAAACTTCGAAGAGTAGGTCGGCTTTTGCAGAATGAACGGCGCCTCAAAAAACTCCGCGTGCGGATGCACCGCGTTCGTCAACCGCCCGGAGGCAAACGTATCGGCCTGCAACAGGTACCCGAACTCATCCGTCACCACGGCCTTGGGCAAGTCCCATACCAGCAACAACGCCGCCCGCCCCGCCAGCACCAACACCGCCACCGCCAGGCAACTCAGCCACCGGCGCCCGGCCAATCTCCGGAACCCCGCCTCGGCCTTCTCCCACACCGGCTCCAGAAACTTTGGTGCCAAAACCGCCAGCCCCAAAACCACCACCCAGATTCCAACCTGCACCATCGCCTTGATCGGCACGCTCCACCTTCCTCCGTCACCTGCCGCGTTCCCATCCGGCATGAACGCAAAACCCAGTGTCGCAAAGATCAGAACCCGCGTTATCGTATTAGGGCACCCATGTTCCGACTCGCTCTTCTCACCCTCCTCGCCCTCCCCCTGCTCGCCCAGGACCGCATCGGCACCGTCCAACTCCGCGTCTCCACCGACCACGCCGACTGGCGCTACCAACCCGGCCAGCCCGTCCGCTTCCACATCACCGCCATCCAGGACGGCCACCCCCTCCTAGGCGCCAAAGTCACCTACAAAATCGGGCCGGAAATGCTGCCGCCCACCATCGATCAAACCGTCCCCCTCCCCGCCTCCGGCCTCACCGTCGATGGCGGCACCCTCACCACCCCCGGCTTCCTCCGCTGCATCGCGACCATCGAATACAACGGCAAAACCTACCGCGGCCTCTCCACCGCCGCCTTCCGTCCCGAAGCCCTCCAGCCCACCCAGCAGGACCCCGCCGACTTCGACCAGTTCTGGGCCACGGGCAAAGCCGCCCTCGCCAAAATCCCCCTCGACGCCAAGCGCACCCTCATCCCCGAATACGGCAACGCCGCCGCCAACTGCTATCACCTCAACCTCCAGAACATCGGCGCCGGCACGTTGCCCTCCCGCCTCTACGGCATCCTCTGCGAACCCAAGGCCCCCGGCAAATACCCGGCGCTCCTCACCGTCCCCGGCGCCGGCGTCCGCCCCTACCGCGGCATCGCCGAAATGGCCGCCCGCGGCATCATCTCCCTCCAAATCGGCATCCACGGCATCCCCGTCAACATGGATCAGTCGCTCTACGACGCCCTCGGCACCGCCGCCCTCGCCGGCTACAACACCTACGGTCTCGACAACAAGGATCGTTACTACTACCGCCGCGTCTACCTCGGCTGCGTCCGCGCCAACGACTATCTCACCAGCCACCCCAACTGGGACGGAACCAACCTCGCCGTCACCGGCGGCAGCCAGGGCGGCGCGCTCTCCATCGTCACCGCCGCGCTCGACCCGCGCGTCAAAGGATTGGCCGCCTACTACCCCGCCCTGGCCGACGTCACCGGCTATCTCCAAGGCCGCGCCGGCGGCTGGCCCCACATGTTCCGGACGGCCGAAGGCCCGATGTCCCACCGCACGCCGGAGAAAATCGCAACCACCCGCTACTACGACGTCGTCAACTTCGCCCGCCGCGTCAAGGTGCCCGGCCTCTACACCTGGGGCTTCAACGACGAGACCTGCCCCCCGACGTCGATGTACTCCGCCTACAACGTCATCCCCGGCGAAAAGCGTCTCCTCCTGGCACTCGAAACCGGCCACAACAACATCCCCGAGCAAGTCGCCCAGGTCAACGACTGGCTCGTGACGTTCCTCAAAAGATAGAGGCCGTAATCGTTCGAAAAGGAAAACCAACAACGCAGCGAGCCACCCCTCCGGGGACATGCTTTAGCGTGTCCCCAAAATCCACCAACCCTCACAAACACCCGCGCCCGGTCGCACACGCCAAAGTCAGAATGAAACACAACGCCACAAACGGATTCGGGAAAAACACAATCGGCCAGAAGACAGCCTGAAACCGCCGCCTGCAAAACCAATAAAACGGCGCCCACAATAGCGCCAGACATCCGCTCGCCCAAATGGGCCCATCAGCCCGCCCACCCGCCCACACGGTGAGCAGCCACCCAAGCCCAAAGTTCGCTCCGATGCCCCCCAGCACTAGCCCGATCTTCACCGCCCCTCCAACACAACCGTCCGCCCCCGCCCAACCAACCCCACGCCCACCCCCACACCAGCCCCCAACCCAGCCGCAAAACCCACATCACTCTGCGAAGCCAAGCCCCCAATCATTCCAAACACCACCCCCAGCCCCACCGCCGCCACGGCCTTCTTCACCCGCCGCGGCCGCTTCCGAATCGTCGCCTGCCGAACATCCCCAACCGCAAACGGCATCCCCGCCGCCACCACCCGCCCATCCCGAAGCACAACAGAAACCAGCCCCCGCCGCCCTTCCGGCAACGCCAGCTCCCGCTCCACCGCCAACCGCAACGCCGCCTCCGGCACCACTGAGCAGTTCCGGGCCGGCACCGCGCAAGGCGGCGCCCCCGGCAACAGCAACCCACAAAAAACAATCAGTCCAACGCGAGTCGGCATACCACCCACATCTTACTTCTTCAACTTCTTCGCCGCCTTCTCCACTTCCCCCCACACCCGCAGCAAATTCCCACTCCACAACTTCCCAATCTGCTGTTCCGTATACCCACGCTTCACCAGCTCCATCGTCACGTTAAACGCATCCGCCGCGCTATCCCAACCATCAATCCCGCCGCCCCCATCAAAATCCGACGAAATCCCCACATGGTCAATCCCCATCAGCTTCACCGCATAATCAATGTGGTTCACCATATCCTGCACATTCGCCCGCGCCGGCGCCGGATACTTCGCATCAATCTCCGCCATCCGCTTCGTATACTCTTCCCGCTTATCCGCCGGCAGCATATTCAAAAACCCACGCCGAGGCGCAGCCGGAGCCGCAGCAGCGGAACCGCCAACAACCTCTTCCTGACAACTCCGCTCCGGCCGCCGGAACGTCGGGCCACCGGCCCGCGCCCCGCCGCCGAATCCCAGATCCGTCCGCAACGCCGCCAACGCCGCCGCCCGCTCCTTCGAATCCACTTTCAGATACGAAGCAAACCCCACAATCTGCACCACGCCGCCATTCTGCTTCACCGCCAGCAACTGTTCGTCATCCATATTCCGGCTATGATCCGCCAACGCCCGCGCGCTCGAATGCGACGCAATCACCGGCGCCTTCGACAACCGGATCGCCTCCAGATTCGCCCCCTTCGAAGGATGCGACAAATCCACCATCATCCCCAGCCGGTTCATCTCCGCAATCACCTCCCGCCCCAACGGCGACAAGCCATTCTTGTGCAGATACCCCGACGCCTCGCCCGTGTTCGAATCCGCCAACTGGCTGTTCCCGTTATGCGCCAGCGACATGTACCGCCCACCCCGGTCGTAGAACTCCTTCACCCGCTTAACATCGGTGCCGATCGGATAGGCGTTCTCCACCCCGATCACCGCCACCCGTTTCCCCTGCTTATGCAGCCGCCGCACGTCCTTCGGCGTCAACGCCAATCCCATCTTCTCCGGAGCAATCTTCTCCGTAAACCGGTGCACCGCGTCGAACTTCGAAATGGCCTCTTTATAGGCGATATCGTAGGCCTCTTCCGTCGGCAGCCCCTGCCCCACATAGACGATAAAGAAGGCAACGTCCATATCCCCATCGGCCATCTTCGGCAGGTTCACCTGCGTCGTCAGCCGCTTGGTGTAGTTGCACTCCGGCGTAAAATTCCCCGGGTCAATGTCGTTGTGCGTGTCCAGCTTCAGCACGCGATTATGAATCGCCTTTGCCTTCGCCACCAGGCCCGCGTCCTGAGCCCCCGCCATACTGGAGGCCAGCAACAGCCCGGCCGTCATCATCTTCCGCTGAAAAGGTGCCATGAAATCGTCCTGTCTCCGTGCCGGGCAACCAGCCCGCACAGAATAAAAATGAAAGTCAGACCAACAAGGGTCGCGGAGACAGGAGCCGCGCGGACAAACGGGGAAAATGAATTATACCAGCCGCCGCTATTTCTTCATCATCCGGTCCAGTGTCAACAGCGCCAGCATCAACTGCCGCGGCGGATGATAGTTGTCCTGCCGCGCCGTATGCGGCACATACGTCATCTTCCGGTCCGCAAACAGCATCGCCCCCGCCATCCCCCGCCCCCGCATCGAATACCGCTCGTCCATCACTTTCTGGGCCATATCGAAATACCGCACCGCCCACTCCGCACCTGTCTGCTCGACAATATGCAACGTCGCCACCAGAATCTCGTGCAACGCCCACAGCGGCTTCATGTAAAAATACTCGCCCACTCCCTTGAACACCATCGTCGTCCCCACCGGCGTTACCTCCGGCCACACATACCCGCCCTGCCCCACGTTCACCCACTCCGAAAAGCCCCCGTAAACGTGGTCCCAGCCCACGTCCAAATGCTTCCGGATCCGCTCCGTACAAGTCGCCCACAGCGCCTTGTCCCCCCGCCGCAGCGCCTCTTCCCCAATCATCCACAGCGTCTCCACCGAATGCCCCAGCAGGCACTTCGTCGCATGGTCCGCCGGCCGGCTGAAATCCCGGTTCAGCACCTCATTGTTCAGCCCGATCTCCGGGTTGTAATGCCGCTTCACCACAATCTCAATGGACCGGTCCAACAACGCCTGCATCTCCCTGTCCGGCCACCGCGCCACCATCTGCCGCGCCGTGTTCAAATTCACCATCCACAGCCCCTGCGTCCGCTGCCCCACCGCATCGGCGTCCATGCACAGAAAGTCCGGCTCCTCAATCCGCCGCGCCAGCTTCTTCATCAGTTGGAACGCCATCTCCCGCGCCCGGTCGTCCTTCGCCGCCCACGCATACTCCTGCAGGCCCTCCGCCGCGAAATACATCCCATACAAATCCCCGTTAAACGGCTTGACCACCTTCCCATCCCGCGCAAACTCCTCCGCCCACCACCCATCGCCCTGCGGCGCGTGCCGCAGCAAGAAGTCCTTCGCCTTCCGCGCAATCTCCAGGTACTTCGGGTTCCTGTCGAAGTGGTTATACAGAAAGCTGTACACCCAAATCGCCCGTCCCTGAAACCAGCTCAGCTTGTTCGTCCGCACCACCGTCCCGTCGTAATCCAGGCTGTGCATCACGCCGCCGTACTCGTGGTCGATCCCGTGCTTCTCCCAAAACGGCAGCACGCTCTCAAACAGCTCCGCGTGATACCGCCGCCGCAAATCTTGCAACGGCAATCCCGCCAGCTTCCCCTGCCAAGGCGCCCCCGGCAGCGCCATGCCCAGCCCCACGGCCGACCCCAAAAACGTGCGTCGAATCATCGTCATTTCTTCCTCTGCGGATAAAGCGTTTCCCCACGCGCCAGCATCTCCACAAAGGCGGCAATCCGCTTCCGCCGCCCCGCCTCGGTCTTCATAGTATGCACCCGGAACGCCAGCGCAAACCGGTTCTGCGCGCTCAACCCGGCCACCATCGCCCGCGCCTCGGGCACCGCGTCAATCGCCGCCTGCAAGTCATCGGGAATCGGCATGTTCTTCCCGCTCCCGTAAGCCTTCGCCCACCGCCCATCGGCCTTCGCCGACTCCACCTGCGGCAACCCGTGTTCGGTCATCCGCCCCTCGGCAATCAGCCGCGCCACGTTGTCCACATTGATCTGGCTCCAAATGCTCCGCCGCCCCCGCGGCGTGTACCGCTGCAGAAAACTCCGCTCGTCAAACTTCTTGCAAACGGCGTCAATCCACCCCCAACAAAGCACCACGTCCACGGCCTCTTTCGCGGTAATCGAAGCCAACCCCGAACCAACTTTATGGATCTTGATCCACACCTCCGGCCACGAGTCGTGATGCACCGCCAGCCACGCCGAAAAGCTCGCCGCGTCCCGAAACTCCATCACCCGTCCCGGGTCCACCTCGATAGCCGCCATAAGTCCAGATCCTACCACCACCGCCTCCGTCCGCCGTGGCGCCATCCGCTCCCACAGCACCATCGGCCATTGACGCCGCGCCGGATAAGACGGTATCGTGCCAGAGTGCAGCCAAACAGTCCCACCCCAGCCCCAATAAATGAAGGGGTCATCGACTGGCTGCTCGCTTGTCCCCGCAAGGGCTTCTTCGTCCCCATCCCCTCGGAGTCAACACAATCCCTGCAACAACCTCAGAAGGAACACGCGTGCCGTTCAGGAATCTGATCGACTACCCGGAGGGCGGCCAGTCGCTCTCCGCTTTTCTCCGTCAGTTCCCCACAGTCTCGCGAGAGCAAGCAATCCTGGCGCTTGAGGACGCCAGGGACTTCCTCTCCGCCCGGATCGCCTGAAAGTCTCTTCGGACCAGTGCCAGGCGGTCAATTGCGGGCGCCGCCCTCCGCCCCGCCAGCCAACCGCGTCAGCCGCCAAATACCATCACGCGGGCCCTGTGCCCGCTCCGCAACTTCCCATCGCACGTATAGAGCACGGCCCCAGTCTGCTCCGCCAGCGCGATATAGGCGGCGGCGTAGGCCGTAAAATTGTGCCGCAACTCCCAAATGCGCTCAACCAGCGGCGCATGCGAATAACGCTCCACCGGAAGCGAGGCCAGAGCGGCCAGAATCTGCCCACTCCGATGCCCATCCAACCGTTCGCCCACCGTCAGCCTCCGCACCGCGCTGAGCACCTCGATATCAAGCAAATGGGGTGCCAGGAAGGACGTTTCCGAAACAGCCAACTGCTCTCGGATCGCCTCCGCCCGCTCCCCATTTAGCAGCAACTCGACAACAACGGAGGCGTCCAAAACGATCATCGCTCGTCACGCATCTCCCGAATGACGTCGGCGGCAGTCCGTTTGGTTGCCACAGGTCGCGTCTCCCGCGTTCGTTGCAGCCATTCCTCCATGGATGGCCTCTCAGCGACGCGCTGGAGTTCTCTCTTGATGAAATCCGAAAGGCTCATCCCCTCGCGCGCCGCCCTCGCCTTCAGCGTGGCATGAATCGTTTCCGGAACATCCCGTACCTGAATCATCACTGACATGTTTCCAGCATAGAAGCATGTGCCGCACATGTTCAACCGCCCACCCCACCCCAATCCCCTACAATAACCCCATGACCCGGCCCGCCCTCCTCCTCCTAGCGGCCCTCCCGGTGCTCGCCCAGCAGACCGGCGCCCTCACCGGCCACCTCATCGACGCCGCCACAAAATCTCCCATCCCCAACACCGAAACCACCGCCCACCCTCCAACCGCCCCACCAGCCATGGCCGGGCTACTGACGCACCTCACCCGCAGCAACCGCCCCACGCCTAACCATGTGAACTAGCATCCCTGCGATCGAAGTGGGAGGCCGGAGAGCGGAAGCTTCCTGTTGAGGGTTCGCAAGAAGAGGATAGACTGGGAGTGTAAGATCTGTGTGGCCGAAACGACCGGGAAACCTGCCCCAATGGCGTGGAGGACGGAATTGACGAAGTTCATAGCATTGGTACTAACCTTGGCTACCGCAGGCTATGGAATCACGAATTCTCCCTCGATGGCGTTTCGCACCTTCCTCCCTGGATCCCCCATCATGGCTGTAGATCCCGGCGGATTCATGTATGTCGCGAATCTTGCGCCATCTACAACTTTTCCCTGCACAGCACAAATCAATCTGGCGAGTACCGATTCCCGCAGATTCGGTTTTTCCAAAATTCGCGCGGACGGCGGCGAAGTTCTCTGGACCGCTTGTCTACCCGTTCAAGCGAGCGCGGTTGTCGCCGGCAGCGATGGAACAGTCTCGTTTTTTGTGGATGGGGATACGCCCGGCCTTCTCAGACTTCGAACTTCTGATGCGAAGGTCATACATTTCACGCCAATTCCCCAAGCGGGATCGTCGCCTCGCCTCGCCGTCGATAGCAAGGGGAGCGTATACGTCGCATTCAGGGCTGGACCGAATTTTGCCCCAACACCCGGATCGATCAACCAGTCACAAATACTCTGCACAACCAGCAACACGGAGGGCTGTCGCGCGGCGCTGCTCAAGATTTCAGAGTTGGGGTCAGTCGAGTATGCAACTTACTTGGGCGTCGAAAACAGCTCGGATGTAGCAGCCATTCAGGTCGATAGCTCCAACGCAGTTTGGGTCGCAGGGGTGCTCCGCAATTCCGCGCCGACCGAACCTGATGGGGGCTTTGCTGTAAAACTGGATTCGGACGGAAAGCAGCAACTCGCGCTTCATAAGTTTGAGGGCAGAACCTTCAATGACATATCCAACCCAAACGGTCCGCCTTACAGAGCGGTCGCTATAATCTACGATCTTGCGATCGATACAAAGGACTCCATTTATCTGTTGGGTGTGGTTCCCCAACGACGTTTTCTGAACCCTCCTTCGCAATCGTTGTCAGTTATAGAGTCTGTTCCTTTCCTTAGAAAGATCGACGTCTCCGGCGTTACGGTTTACGTTCGCAATCTTCAAGTGAGTCAGAATTTCAGAACGGTCGGAGTCGATGCTCAGGGCAACGCATACATCGGTTCAAATGTTGGTAGCTTTGTTGAACCTCAGCTCAGATGGCCCGCTTGCACAGGGTCGGTGATTAGGGTTGTCGATCCGTCGGGTGCAAATCAGATAGCGGAAGTGGCAAAGCCAGGATCTATCGATCAGATGGCAGTGCGGGGCGATAGCAGTGTTTATGTCGTGGGAGAGTTAGGGTCAACCACGGTATCGAGTCCGGGTGCGTTGATCGGCTCCCAGGGAGGGCTTGAGCAACCAGGCCGAAACGTTAGATACGCCAGCAAACTCGAATTCGCGCGAACCGGCGCCGGGTCGATTGAGTGCGTGGAGAACGCTGCGACACTACGGGCGCCCATCCTCCAGGGACAGTCTGTCCCACACGTTGCCCCCGGGGAACTAATAACAATTTTTGGATCGTATCTTCCGTCGCCGGAAGACATCCGGATCGACTTCGACGGCTTGGCAGCGCCGATCCTGTACGCCGACGACCGCCAGATCAACGCCGCCATCCCCTTCGATATCAATGCCAACGGGCACACGCGCATGGTAATACGAGCTGCGGACCGAACGGTCGCCACATATGACCTGCCATCCGCGCCAGCCTCGCCTGGAACGTTCGGCTGGAACGGGACACAGGCAGTTGCCTTGAACGAGGACGGAAGCGTAAATACTTTTGAGAATGGTGCCTCTCCCGGTTCTACCGTGACGATCTTTGTGAGTGGAGCCGGCGTTTTTGCGGAGCCAGTCAAAGACGGGGAGTTGGGCAGAACTACCCCTCCATTTGCGAAACCGGTAAGGCAACTGGGGGTCTATCTGAAACCGGATGGCGGGGTGCGCTTTTTCCCGGCAGAGGTGCTCAGCGTCGTGCAAGCGCCTGGGTTAATCAATGGAACTGTGCGAGTGAATTTGCGGCTCCCCGCCACGTTGACTGGTTTCCGAACTTGGGTGTTTGTCGCAGACGGCGGTATTAGTTCGGAAAACACGCCCCGCGCCATAATTCTTCGCTGAGTGGCCCACCACCCCAATCCCCTACAATAACCCCATGACCCGGCCCGCCCTTCTCCTCCTAGCGGCCCTCCCGGTGCTCGCCCAGCAAACCGGCGCCCTCACCGGCCACCTCATCGACAGCGCCACAAAAGCCCCCATCCCCAACGCCACCATCAAACTCCCCAACACCGAAACCACCTCCAACCCGCAAGGCCAATTCCACTTCCCCGCCCTCCCCCCGGGTGCCCACCGCGCCACCATCTCCCACCCCAGCTTGGCGATTCCGGTCCAAGCCGAACAGGATTCCGGGGTGAAAGCGAACAGCATTCCGGGCTGAAGGCGAACAGGATTCCGGTGGTAAACCGAACATCGATTCCGGTCTGA
>JBIKOG010000026.1:0-54653 GCA_044358225.1 Bryobacteraceae bacterium
GGAGTGCCGGGATGGGAAATCGGGGGAGATGGCGCTGGGGCGGGGGCGGAGCCTGGCGCAGATGAAGGGGGCCGAGGCGGTGTTGGAGCGGGCGTTTCTGGTGGAGGCGGGGTGCGCTTTGGCTTCCGGGCGGGGAGAGGCGGCGGCGCGGGCGGGGCGGGCGGCGTTGGCCTTTGGGTTTGGGAACCCGTCGCGGGATGCATTGGCTTGGAGCGCAGTGGGGGGGCGGGTGGGTTGTGAGAAAGCTGTCGGATTGGCGCGGGAGTTGGACGTGCGGGCGCAGGTGTTGGGGCGGTGTGTGGCGGTGGATGGGAAGTGGGCGGGGGAGTTGGCGGAGTTGGAAGGCAAATTGAGAGGAGATTTGAGATGAGAGTTTTATTGGGATTGTTTGTGGGGATGGGGATGGCGTGGGGGCAACCAACGGGTGGGCCGCTACTGAGCACGCATTGCACGCCAACCGCCGGCATGCAGACCATGACTACTCATGAGGTGCCGATCATTATTGAGGACGGATCGATCCGGCTGCGGGCGTATCGCAGTCATTTTGACGTGAATATACTGAACCGGCTGGTATCCGCGGCGAGTGCTAAAGTGATGCCGTTGACGACACAGTCAACGGGCGCCCCGGTGGGCGCGTGGCATACACATAACGGGGATCATGTTCTGCAAGTGGCAGTGGCGGTGGCGAACATTGCAGGAAGAAGAGGGCCTCTTTACCGGACACAGCTGCACCAATTTACGATGTACGGGTCAGACAAAGTGGAACTGCAGTTGGAACGCGACGGGACGGAGAAGGATTCGGTGTGGCTGAGCAAAGAAGTGTACTCACCGTTATCGACAGCCTGTCACCCGGGCGGAACAAACCCTTTGCATAAAGTGGCGTGGGTGATGCGCGGGACGGGTGCGGCGAAGAAGACAACGACGCAGATCCCGGACACGGCGGAGTATATCAATTTGGAATACGTCGATGCGGTGACACAGCAGCCCGGGACACTGCGGCTGCGAGGGGTTAGGGTCTGGAACACCGACCCGCAGAAGTATCCGGGGGTTGCGATTCTGAAAGCCGAATTCAAGCTGGGCAATGGGTGTGCATCGGTGCAAGTCTGCCCAAACGATAAGGACGGAAAAGCGGTTTGCCAGGTGATGAACCCGCCGTGCAGCCCGCAGATGTTGAAGGCGACGCCTTTCGATCCGGGGCAGATGCAGTTGATTCAGTAACTACTCTTCGGGCTCGTCCTCAAGCGAGTCGGCATCGGCGGAGAATTGGCGGAGGGCCTTCACAGCCGCGTTGGAGGAGAAGCCGTTGTAGCGCAGTTTGCGATAGGCCGATTGGAGATGTTTGGGATCGCGGAGATGTTCGGCGGGGTCGGCCATGCGGAGCTTCCGTTTGAGGAAGGCGACGGCGTGGTCGACTTCGTCGACGTCCTGATAGGCGGTGGTGACAGCGGCTTCGGCGACCAGGCGGGGCACCTGGCGGTGGGCGAGTTCGCGGAGGACGCGGGCTTTGCCGAAGCCGGAGCCATCGCGGCGGGCGGTGGTGTAGGAGTCGGCAAAGACGCGGTCGTTTAAGACTTGGACCTGCTTCAGGCGGGAGAGGACGTCGTCGACATCGGCGGGGAGGAGAGCGCGGGCGGTTAATTTCTTCTGGAGTTCGCCGATGGTGAGGGCGCGGCCGCTGAGGAGACGGGCGGCGTAGTTCCAGAGAGCGTCATTGTCCAATTTCTTCGGAACACGCGGAGTCATGCATTGATTGTGGCAACGCAAGGGACATCGGGCAACTCTAATAGGCGTAGCACGCAAGGGAGTCATACGCTTTGCGATGTACACTAGAATCGAGGTAACTGAAGATGGAAGAAGACAAGCGGATCTCCTATTTTTGCCTGGGCTTGGGCATTGGCGTGGCCGTGGGTATTTTGTTTGCGCCGAAGTCGGGCGAGGAGACGCGCCAGTTGCTGCGCTCCAAGGCCGATGAGAGCAAAGACTTTTTGAAGCAGAAATCGGTGGAATTGAAAGATTCCGCGGTGGAATTGGCCGATAAGAGCAAGTTGGCGCTGCAGCGGCAGAAAGAACAGCTGGCCGCGGCGGTGGACGCCGGCCGCCAGGCGTACAAAGAATCGATCACGACCGACGCCGCCGACGAAGCCGGCGCCTAAGGGAAATACCGCTCCGCGGGAAGGTTGAACGGATGAACGCAGACACCACTCTTATTCTCCTAACAATATTTGTTGCGATCACGGCGATATCCTTCGCCGCGCAGGCGTTGGCGATGATGCGGCTGGCGCAGACAACCAAGGAGATGAAGGAGCGCGTCGACGCCTTCCTTCCCAAAGCGGAGAAATTGATTCAGACCGCGGAAACCACGCTGACGGAAAGCAAGGCGCAGATTACCGAGATCACCGTGCGGGCCAATGAGATTCTGCAGATTACGCAGACGCAGATGGCGCGTGTGGACGATCTGGTGGCCGATGCGTCGATGCGGGCAAAGGTGCAGATGGACCGGGCCGAGACGGTGTTGGAAAACACGTTGACGCGAGTGAACGATACGGTAAATACGGTGCACGGCACTATTCTGCGGCCGATCCGCGAAATCACCGGCGTAGCCGCCGGGGTGAAGGCGGCGGTTGGCCATTTATTGAAGGGCGCTCCGGCGAATGTCGCACAGGTCACTACTGACGAGGAGATGTTTATTTAGCCTGCCGCTGGCGGCTACGGCCGCGGCGCAGCCGGCTACGCCCCATTTCCCCGCCGTCGCGGTGGCCGCGGCAATGAAGGAGCTTGCCTTCGACGCCGCCCAGTGCTGGCGTGTGCGGGATCTGGTGTTGGTGCGCGAAGACGTCAAGCTGTACTTGACCGATGGATTTGTGGTGTTCTCGCGACCGCTGGCGGGAGCGCCCGTAGCGGCGTTGTTCTGGGCGGAGGTGGAGGGCGGCGACGGGGAAGTGATCGTGCTGCCGCCGACGGCGGGCGAGAGGCAATCGCTGGCGCGGTTTACCGAATCGCCGAACATGAACGAGCATTTCCGTTCCGCGGTGATGATTTTCACGGACGGCACAGCGGCGGAGATCGCGGCGCATGTGAAGGACACGTCGGCGAAGGCGGCTCCGGAGATGGGCGCGCTGTTGGCCGATCAGTATTCGCCGACGCTGCGCAATCTGACGACGAGTTTTGAGACGCGGATTATTCAGGACATCGCGGGGAAAGCGGCCCCGCGGTCGGGGCTGTTTTTCGCAGCGCTGGCCGGGGCGGCGCACGGCAATTTCGACGTGATCTACGACCCACAGGCGATGGATCAAGTGGTACTGGCGCAGTTGCAGAGCCGTGAGAACCGGTCCTATTACAACGTCTGGACCAGTTTTCCGTCCCGTCGCGTGCGTAAGGATCCGGCGGCCGGGCCGCCGTTGCGGGAGTTCGCGATTGAACATGTGCAGATCACAGCCGCATTGGGAGTTGAGCTCCGGCTGACGGCCACGGTGACGCTGCGCATCCGTGTGCCGGAGCAGGATGGGCTGCGGCGGGAGCGCAATACGCTGGCGTTCGATATCTCGCGGCGCATGCGGGTGCGCTCGGTCAAAGTGGACGGGGCGGAGGCGCAGGTGGTGCAACGGGAGAGCCTGCGGTCGACGCTGCTGCGCGGGAGCGAGAACGAGGTCTTCCTGGTGGCGATGGCCGGGGCAATCGCGCCTGGGGAGCACACGGTGGTTTTTGAACAGGATGGCGAGGTGATCCTGCCGGCGGGGAATGGCGTCTACTTCGTCAGCGCGCGCGGCACGTGGTACCCGCACCATGGGCTGCAGTTCGCCACCTACGACCTGACGTTCAAATGCCCGCGGCCGCTGGAACTGGTGGCGACCGGAGAACTGGTGGAGGAACGGGACGAAGGGGAGATCCACGTCACGCGGCGGCGGAGCACGGTGCCGCTGCGGATCGCCGGGTTCAACCTGGGCGAGTATAAACGGTCGAAGGCGACGCGGGGCGGATTGACGGTCGAGGTGTACGCCAACAAGATGGCCGAGACGGGACTTGCCGCGGCGCGCCGGGAAACGATTCTACCGCCTGCGGCGCCGCCTGGGCGCCCCAACCGTCTGCCGAGCATGCAGCCGCCGATGGTGGTTACCCCCACGCCGATCGACCCGGCCGGCCAGATCACCGAGCTTGCCACCGAGGTGGCCGAGGCGTTCGAGTTTCTGGCTTCGCGCTTCGGTGCCCCTCCGTTGAAAACGCTGGCCGTCTCGCCCATTCCGGGTGGGTTTGGGCAGGGGTTTCCCGGGCTGATCTATCTTTCGACGCTTGCCTACCTGCCGCCCCGCGACCGGCCGCAGTTCGCCAATCAGGGCATGCAGCAGGTGTTTTTCTCCGACATTCTGGTGGCGCACGAAGTGGCGCATCAGTGGTGGGGCAATACCGTCACAACGGCCGGCTACCGGGACGAGTGGATGATGGAGGCGTTGGCCAACTACTCGGCGCTGCTGCTGCTGGAACGGAAGCGGGGAGCGCGCGCGGTAGAGGAGATATTGGAGAGGTACCGGGATCACCTGCTCGACAAGGGTGTCAACGGGAAACCGATCGATGCCGCGGGACCAATTCTGATGGGGGCGCGCCTGGAGACGTCCGAGACGCCGGAAGCCTACCGGGCCATTCTTTACGAAAAGGGCACCTGGATTATTCACATGCTGCGGCGACGGTTGGGCGATGTCGCATTTTTTGCCCTGCTGAAGGACCTGCATACGCAGTTCCTACGCAGCAACGTGACGACGGTGGACCTGAAACTACTTGCGGCGAAGCATTTGCCGAAGGGCGGGCCGGACGGGACATTGGAGCAGTTGTTTGGCGCCTACGCGGAGTCGACCGGGATTCCGACATTGAAGCTGCAGACGAAGCAGCGGCGGACGGGGAATGGCGCGGTGGTAACGGTGGAGTTGGAGCAGAGCGGCGTGGGGGAGGACTTCTCGATCGACGTGCCCGTGGAGCTCGATTTCGGCCGCGGGAAGACGGAAGTGCGGTGGATCCGGACGGACGGGGAGCGGACGTCGGCAGAATGGACGCTGGCCGCGGTGCCGTTGCGGGTGTTGCTGGACCCGCGAAATTCGTTGCTCGCCGTGAAGCGGTAAATCAGTTCTGGACGTCGCACGCCGCGCGGGAACGGATGCGGCGTCCAGATCTCTCTCCATCATCCGTTGCTTTGGAAAAAGCGTCGGCCGGAGTAGTTAAGCGGTGCGCCACTGCAAAAGGAATCCGTACAATTGCAGCCCGGAGCACTCAGTAGGCATTTGCTCGATGGTACAAAGGATCGGGAACATTTTCAACAGGAAATGTTTTTAGTCTTGGCCGGGGACGGGGAGACGGAGGCCGCCGAGGAATTCCAGCCCCGTGGTGTAGCCGCGCGGAGTTGGGTTCTGATAGCGGATCGTGGCGCTTCCGGAGTGGGCGGGGGATAGACGGAGAGAGATTAATGCCCGGAGGGGGCAGCGAAAGTGGAGCAGAATCCGGCAGCCGGAGGCACTGAGGTCATGGAGTTGAACGATCTCGAAACGATCGCGGCCCTCCTGATCAACGTAGCTCACTTGCACTCGTTTGAGGACGTTGAAGCGGGATCCTTGACGCTTTTCCGTTGGCATACAGCAGCAGTATGGATGGCCCATCGCCTCGGAGCAATCCTCCCCGAAGCGGGTGGCCTGTGCCCCAACTAGGGACAATCCTCCCCCTATGAGGGCATCGATTCCCCCTGTTTTCCCTATCGCGCGTGCCCTTCTCAGTCGAAAGAGTGCATGTAGGTGGAGAACTCACGTGGAAGACAACGATCTAACTAAAGAATTTCTGATCGAAAGCACCGAGAACCTCGGGCGGTTGGACCAGGAGATGGTTCAGCTGGAACAACGGCCAAAAGACGCAACACTGCTGGCCAGTATTTTCCGCATTATCCACACCTTGAAGGGTACGTGTGGATTTCTCGGGTTCTCCACAATTGAAGGGATCACCCATCATGCGGAGACGATATTAGGGCAGGTTCGAACGGGAGAAAGGGACTTGACGCCGGCGCTGGTCTCGCTCGTGCTTGAATCGGTGGACGCGGTTAAGGCTGAGTTGGGCGCAATCGAGAGTACGCAGAAGGAAAGCGGGTTGCAGTACTTGGATCTGGTACATCGGCTGGAGAAGGCGGCGATTATCGGCGGTGTAGAGGAACCTGCGGCCGTGACAGCATCGACGGCTGAACCGGAGGCGGTGAGCGAAAAGCATCCAGCAGCGAAGGGACTCGACCCTGATGCGACGGCGGCGAAGGGGTCGTCGGTGACCGACTCAACGATTCGTGTGGATGTTGGATTGCTGGACAAGCTCATGAATCTGGTTGGGGAGTTGGTGCTTGCCCGGAACCAGGTTCTGCAGTTCACCTCGCGGCTTGAGGATGCATCGTTGAACGCCACCAGCCAGCGGTTGAACTTGATTACCTCAGAGTTGCAAGAGGGCGTCATGAAGACGCGCATGCAGCCGATCGGGGTTGTGTGGAATAAACTGCCCCGTGTTGTGCGCGATCTTTCCGCCGTCTGCGGGAAGCACATCAACCTGGAAATGGACGGCGCCGAGACGGAACTCGACAAAACCATTATCGAAGCCATCAAGGACCCGCTCACCCATATCGTCCGCAACGCCTGTGACCATGGGATTGAAGGCGCCGACGCTCGAATGCAGTCGGGGAAGGCGGCGGCAGGCCGATTGACGCTGCGGGCGTTCCATGAAGGCGGCAACGTCAACATTGAAATCGCCGACGATGGCAACGGAGTGGATACCCAGCGAGTGCGGACAAAAGCACTGCAACTTGGACTGATCCGGGAGGATCAGGCCGAGCGGATGAGTGAACGGGAACTGGCAAACCTGGTCTTTCTGCCCGGTTTCTCGACAGCGAAGGAAGTGACCAGTATTTCCGGACGCGGTGTCGGAATGGACGTAGTTAAGACGAACATCGAGAAGATCGGCGGGACTGTGGATCTGGTCAGCCGGCGAGGTGCGGGCACGACGATACGTATCAAAATTCCGCTGACGCTGGCAATTATCCCAGGGCTGGTGGTGAGTGTCCAGCAGGAGCGGTTTGTGATCCCGCAAACGAGCCTGCTCGAGTTGGTTCGACTGGAAGGGGAAGAAAGTCGCCGGCAAATCGAATGGGTCGGCGAGGCCCCGCTTTACCGCCGCCGGGGGAACCTCCTGCCGCTGGCATTCCTCGACCGTGTGCTGCAACTTGACGATGGAAGCGGAGTTGCGCCGGATGTTTTGAATATTGTGGTCCTACAGGCCGAAGACAGGCAGTTCGGGCTGGTGGTCGATCGAGTCAACGACACGCAAGAGATCGTCGTGAAGCCATTGGGCAAGCAGATGAAGGGACTCAATTGCTATGCAGGCGCCACGATCATGGGTGACGGCCACGTGGCGCTTATTCTCGACGTAATGGGCATTGCCCAGCGGTCTGGAGTGCTGGCGGAGGGACGGGGCTCCGGGCGGAATGACGATAAGACCGCATCGGACGCACCGCTGGAATCGCGGAACTCCATGCTGCTGTTTCGCGCGGGCGAATTCGATCGCCTGGCGGTTCCGCTGTCATTGGTGGCACGGCTGGAGGAAATCCCGCGCGACAGACTGGAACACGCGGCCGGGCGCCCGGTGGTGCAGTATCGGGGCCAACTTCTCCCGCTGGTGGGCCTCGCCGATCAACTCGGCGGCTATTCGCAACAAAGCACCGATTTGCCCGTCCAAGTGATCGTATTCGCCGATGGGGAAAATCGCATCGGCATGATGGTCGACGAAATTGTCGACATTGTCGAGGATGACATCGTCATCCGGCGAGCCAGTAACCGATCGGGAATTCTGGGTTCAGCCGTGATCGGCAATCAGGTCACCGATGTACTGGATTTGCAGACGGTTATCCGCTCCGCCGACACCGGCTGGTTCGAGAAGGTGCAGGACGAGCGACCACTGCGCATACTCGTTGCCGAAGAGGCGGCCTTCACGCGTAGCCTGCTGCGTAGCTCCCTTGAGATGGGCGGATACGCGGTATCGGAGGCCCGCGACGCCGAAGAGGCGATGGCCAAACTCGCCGCTCATCGATTCGACTTGGTGATTGCGGCGCTAGATCTACCCAACGAAGGCGCGGCCAAGATCCTTGACGCGACCAGGCGGCAACCTGAACTGTCTCGAATCCCGATCCTGGCGATGGAATCGATGCGGCATGCGGACTCGGGCAGAGGCATGATTCCTGACGGGTTTTCCGCCGCGCTTTCCCGATTTGACCGGGAAGGCATGCTCCGCTCGATCGAAAAGCTCTCCAAGGCGATTGACAGCGAGGAGATGTCTCTCGGTGCGTTGAACCGGACCGTACAAGGCGAGCTGTATCACGGAAAGAAGGAGAACTAGTCATGGCGGCACACGAAAACACTGTCGACTTAAATCGACAATTCGCAACGTTCTTCATGAAGGACCTGTTTTTCGGCATCGAGGTCCAGAAAGTACAGGAGGTCTTGCGTGCCCAGGAGATGACGCGCGTGCCACTGGCCCCCGGCGTCCTCCGCGGCTTGATCAATCTACGCGGGCAGATTGTCGCGGCCATCGACATGCGAGAGCGACTTGCCTTGCCAAAGCGGACGAGCGAGCAGGAACCGATGAACATGATCGTCCGCGCCGAAGATGGAGCGGTCAGCCTCCTTGTGGATGAAATTGGCGACGTGATCCACGTCTCCGCCGCCGCATTCGAACCCGTTCCCGAAACAATGGCCGGCAATTTGAAGCAGCTCGTGGCTGGTGTCTACAAATTGGACGGCCGGCTACTGCTGGTCCTCGATACAGAACGAACCCTTCAGTTGCAGCACACCCACTAAACAACCCTTCACAGCCGGCCGGGGCCACCCCTGCCTCAATTTAAGAACCAATCAGGAGAGAAGTATGAAGAACTCTGTTTCCACTCGCGGCGCATCTCGCACCTCGTCAGGATCCTCCGCCGCCGTGCTGGAGCCGCCACCCTCAATGCCGGCATCCACGCTCGCCGGCTCAGCAAAAGACAAGCAGGCGGCGCAGACACAAAAGCTGGCAGTCGCCATGCTCGAGAACGCCCCGATCAATGTGATCATGGCGAATCGGGACCTGGTCATCACCTATATCAATCCCGTTTCTGTCGAGACGCTCACGAAACTGCAGGAGTACCTGCCGATAGCCGCGGACCAACTGGTCGGCCAGTCTATCGACATTTTCCACAAAAATCCCGCCCATCAGCGCCGCATGCTGATGGACCATCGCAATCTGCCGCACAGGGCGAAGATCAAGCTCGGACCGGAGATCCTCGATCTCCTGGTTTCGCCCATTCACGACGCGAATCATCAGTATGTCGGCCCAATGCTGACGTGGAGTGTTATCACCGAACAGGAGCGACTGGCCGTGGAAGCGGCACGAGCCCAATCGATGATGGAGAACTTGCCCATCAACGTGATGTATGCCGACCGGGACCTGGTGATCCGCTATATGAATCCGGCATCGACGCGTCAACTGCGCGAACTGCAACAGCACCTGCCCGTTCCAGTCGACGCAATCGTCGGCCAAAGCATCGATATCTTCCACAAAAAGCCCGCCCACCAACGGGCGGTCCTGAGTGACGCGAAGAACCTTCCGCGCCGCGCGACGATCCAAGTGGGACCGGAGTTCCTGGACCTCTCCGTCAGCGCGATCAACGATAACCAGGGCGCTTATATCGGCACGATGGTCACCTGGGAGTTGATCACCAAGAAATTGGAGGCCGAGCGCCGCGAGAAGGAACTATTGGAACGCGAGCGTTCGACCCAGGAAGAACTCCGATTAAAAGTGGCGAGTATGCTCGAAGTCGTCCAGCGAGCCGCGCAGGGCGATCTCACCCTTGAAGTGACCGTCACCGGCAGCGATGCCATCGGGCAAATGGGAGAAGGTCTCGGCACCTTCCTGCGCGCCATGCGCGACAACATGGGTGAGTTAATGCGAAATGCCCAGGCGCTGGCGAGCTCATCGGAGGAACTGACGGCCATCAGTCAGCAACTGGCTGGGAACGCCGAAGAGACGGCATCGCAAGCGAATGTGGTCTCGGCGGCTTCCGAAGAGGTTTCGAAGAACGTCTCCGTTGTCGCCACTGGCAGCGAAGAGATGCTGACCTCAATCCGGGAGATCTCAAAGAGCGCCAACGAGAGCGCCCGGGTGGCCAAGTCAGCCGTTGCGGTCGCCGAAACCACCAACCAGACGATCTCCAAGCTCGGAGAATCAAGCTTGGAAATCGGCAAGGTAATCAAGGTCATCACCTCCATTGCCCAACAGACAAATCTTCTGGCATTGAACGCGACGATTGAAGCGGCTCGCGCCGGCGAAGCCGGGAAAGGGTTTGCCGTGGTCGCCAACGAAGTAAAGGAACTGGCTAAAGAAACGGCCAAGGCCACCGAGGAGATCGGCCAGAAGATCGAGGCGATTCAGGGCGACACGAAGGCGGCGGTTCGCGCCATCGGAGAAATCGGCGCGATCATCAACCAGATCAACGATATCTCCAATACCATCGCATCGGCCGTCGAAGAACAGACCGCGACGACGAACGAGATTGGCCGGAATGTGAATGAGGCGGCAAAAGGCACAGGCGAAATTGCCCGCAACATCACCGGGGTGGCAACGGCAGCCGAAAGTACGACGAGCGGCGCCAGCGACACGCAAAAAGCCGCGATCGAACTGAGCCGGATGGCGAACGAACTCCAATCGCTCGTCGGTCGCTTCCGGATCTGACGGAAACGCAAACACCGAAAGCCTGGGGCTGCCAACCAGCCCCGGGCGAAAGGCTCACTATGCCGACCATCCAAGTCTATGGAATCGACCATTCACGGGCTCTAATCGAGGTCAGGGAGCAACTCTCCTTCAACAACGACGAACTCCTGGAGTTGCTGCCTCTATTGCTAACACCACACGCACCGGGGAACGAACGCACCGGACAGGTTCAGGAAGCCATGCTACTCAGTACCTGCAACCGCACCGAGGTGTATCTGGTGACGGATGGCATCGGCGGGTCCTACCCCCTCGAGCCCCTCCGAAGGTATCGTCCAGAAGCGCAGTTAATGGACAACACCTGCCTTCGCTACCACCTGAACGGCCAGGAGGCCGTCTCTCACCTCTTTTCCGTGGCAGCCTCCTTACGATCTCAGGTACCCGGCGACACGCAGATTTCGACGCAGGTTTCAGCAGCAGCGAGAATTGCCCGGAGCGCGGGAACACTCGGACCACTGTTGGAGCAAGCGGTCGCCGCAGCGCTTCGATCAGCCAAGCGCGTTCGCCGGGAGACAGGTCTGATGGCAGGAGGGAGTGGAACTGGACCGGCCGTACTCCGTTGCTTGCGCCAGTTCAAGCAGCCCGAACCAGGAAGAGACCGTCGTCTACGAGTTCTCCTGCTTGGTGCCGGGATCATGGCCGAGGAAGTGGCCACACATCTATTGCGGTCGCGAACTCGATCCGCCCGAACACCAATGTCCCCGCAGAGATCAGGTATCGAGCCTGTTGGAGTTGCGTTCGCCGGCGTATGGGCAAGGGACCGGAAGAAAGCAAAAACATTCGGCGATCTCTTTGGCATCCGCGCACTCACGGCACTTGGAGCAAGGCAAGCCCTGGCATCGGCGGACGTGGTCATCGGAGCATGTGGAGGGCGGGTCGGGATGCTAAGTGAGCGCCAACTCAGTCCGATTCTCGCCGGAAGGGCAGCGCCTTTGCTTGTCATCGATCTGGGCGTTCCTAGAAACCTCGACCCTCAGATGGCGGAAAAGGATGGACTGGAACCGATTTTTCTGGACCAGGTCCATGCGTTGATGAAAGACCACTCTATCCAGCGGGCCGGTGCCTTGGAGAAGGCATCCATCATCGTCGCCGAAGAGGCAAACCACTTCGAGCGGTGGCTGCGCCGTCTCCCTCTGCGCCCGTTGCGGGCAGAGATGTACAACACGCTGGAGACCGTATTGGCCAAATGGCGAACCACCCAGCCCAGTGCGGTACAGCACCTGCGTATTTCTTTGCATCGCAGTATGGAACAAGCTTTCCGAGGGATTGATTCCGGCACCTGGAACAGCACGCCAACAAATCCGTAACATCCGGAGAATCGCGGCCGATAAGAATACAAGAGGGATTTGGCGTCCGGCAAATCCACTCGACTCACAGCACAGCAGGGTTGATTCCGAGACAAAGTTCAATTTCTTGAAGAGAAGAATGGTGACATCCATGGGCACAGCGTTGGTTATCGATGATTCGCGGGCAATCCGCATGATTCTGGGGCGGACACTCAATCGATTCGGATATGAAGTCTGCTCGGCCGCCAACGGGCGGGAAGCACTCGACATGATTGGCCAGCAGGATTTGGCGCTCTCGGTCATCCTGGTCGACTGGAACATGCCGGAGATGAACGGCCTGGACTTCGTGAAAACGATACGGGCTGACCCCAGATACCGCGAGGTACCGCTGATGATGGTGACGACTGAGACCGAGATCGAACAGATGTATCGGGCTTTGGAGGCCGGGGCGAACGAGTATGTCATGAAGCCGTTCACAGACGAAGTCATCGCTGACAAACTGCGATTACTGGGCGTCCTGCAGTAGCACACCGCTCGATCACAGACGCGAACGCACGGGACAATTTGTGAAGTCCTGACTTCGGCCGCCGCCGCAGCGCGGCCAGGAACTGAGAGACATCATGTTGAACGCATCAAATCCGAGACCATCGCCCCACCCCCGCATCCGCGTATTGGTTGTGGACGACTCTGTCGTTATCCGGAAGATCCTCTCGGACGCACTTCGAAACGACCCGGAAATCGAAGTGATAGGTACGGCTTCAAACGGCTTGATCGCGCTACAGCGGATCGCCCAGCTAAGCCCTGACATCGTCACTCTCGACATTGAGATGCCTGAGATGGATGGCATTGCAACGCTCAGAGAGATCAAGAGGCAGTACCCCCGCACTCGGGTCATCATGTGCAGCACCCTGACAGAGCGGGGGGCCAGCGTTACCATCGAGGCGCTTTCCCTGGGCGCCGATGACTACCTGACGAAATCTTCCGGACAATCCGGGGTCAACGCGATGGAGAATCTTCATGGCCAGTTGATTCCGAAAGTGAAACAGTTCTTCCATCGCGAAACCGGGCAAGGCGCCAACCGGCCTGGCGCACGGCCCATGGCGGCAAGGGAACTGACAGCCGTGCCACCTCTGGCGCGCCCGGCAGCAGCACGCCCGGCCGGCATTACAGTTCCCAGAACGAGGCAGTCCCCACCGCGAGCCGTCGCAATCGGGGTGTCTACCGGAGGGCCAAACGCGCTGGCGGAAGTGATTCCGATGCTACCAAAGGATTTCCCCCTCCCGGTATTTGTCGTTCAACATATGCCACCGATGTTCACTCGCCTTCTTGCGGAACGGCTGCAATCGCAAAGCAAAGTGAAAGTGGTCGAGGCCCAGGAGGGAATGCGCGTGACGGCCGGATTCGTCTACATCGCTCCCGGCGACTACCACATGGTCCTGGCAAAGACCGGGGGAAGCGTCCTGATTCACCTCAACCAGGGGCCAATGGAGAACTCATGCCGGCCCGCAGTGGATGTGCTCTTCCGCTCGGTCGGAGAAGTTTATGGAGGCGCGACGATCTCAGCAATCCTTACTGGAATGGGCCAGGATGGGCTACGCGGCGTGGAGCAACTCCGGGCGCTTGGCGGGTATGTCATCGCACAGGACGAAGCCAGCAGCGTGGTATGGGGGATGCCCGGGTTTGTTGCGCGGGCGGGACTGGCCGATGTCGTTTGTGATTTGAAGCTGGTAACGCCAGAGATTGTGCGCCACCTCTAGGGAAGTATGAAAACGGACAGGGACGGCAGACGGGGAATCGGGCCCAACACACCTCCGGGAGAACGAAATGCAGACAATGCTCGGTGAAAAACAACTCGCACAAACGGCCATCTCGGCTGAAAACTACGCGTTCCTGCAACGCTATATTTACCAGGAATCGGGGATCGTGATCGATGCTGGAAAGAACTATCTGATCGAGTCGCGCCTGTTGCCCATCGTCAAACAGGAAAATTTGTCCACGCTGAACGACCTATGCAGTTTACTGCGAGCCACAGCCCCGCTTCAGCTGAAAAGCCGGGTGGTCGAGTCCATGACCACCAACGAGACGCTGTTCTTCCGCGACCTCTCGGTCTTCGATGCCCTGCAGAAGGAAATTCTGCCGAAGCTGATCGAAGCGCGCCGCAACGTGCGACGTTTGAGCATCTGGTCGGCGGCCGCGTCCAGCGGACAAGAGGCCTACAGCATCGCCATGCTGCTCAAGGAATTCGGGTTGGAGGGATGGAAGGTTCAGATCCTCGGCACCGACCTCAACCAACAGATTCTCGACAAAGCCGCTGCGGGCAAATATCTGCAAATCGAAGTCAACCGCGGGTTGCCGGCGAAGTACCTGGTGAAGTACTTTACCCGGGCTGGGCTGGATTGGCAGATTTGTGACGCACTCCGCTCGATGGTGAAGTTTCAGCGATTTGACCTGCGCACATCGATGAGCTCGTTTGGCCCGTTCGACCTGATCTTCTGTCGCAATGTCTTGATCTATTTCGACGTCGATACAAAGAAGCAGATCCTGGCGTCCATCCGCCGAACCATGAGCCCCGGCGGCCTGCTGGCGCTTGGAGCCGCCGAGACCACGATCAATCTCGACAGCGCCTACACGCGCGTCGTGCACGGGGCGGCCACCTTCTATCAAGTTCCCTGAGGTTACAATGACTCACTCTATCCTTCATGTGGAAGCCTACGACACCGAAGTCGCGCGCATCGTGCAAGACGTCTTGTCGACGATGACCCAATACCCGGTATTTCCGGGGAACCACCCCTACGGAGATCACCCCGATCACGCTACGTGTGCCGTTTACTTTGCTGGCATCTGGAGTGGCGCCGTCCTCATTGAATGTCCACTCTCGATGGCCTTCGAATTTACGGCACGACTCATGCGGATTCCGAAACCAATTCAGTTCGACAACGATGTGTATGACGCGCTCGGCGAGTTGGCAAACATGATCGGGGGCAACCTGAAATCGGTGCTGCCCCGCGGTGTCAGCCTGTCGATGCCTTCCGTCGTTGAGGGATCCAACTATTCGGTACGGGTCTGTGGATCGAATCGCAACAAGCGGATGGCCTTTGACAGTCCCGATGGACCGTTCTGGGTGACCCTTGTTGAAACCGACAACAACCACCACCACGAAAACTGATTAACGAGCGTAGGCGTAAAAAACAGTCAATAGCCCGATCACCGAAGCCAGAAACACGCTATGGCGCAAGGTAAAGCGGAACAGCTTGGCTTCGTCATCGGCCTTCATCCCGGTGGCGGCCGCCGCGACGGCGATGCTCTGCAGGCTGATCATCTTCCCCATGACACCACCAGCGGAGTTGGCAGAAGCCATCAACACTGGATCCAACCCCAGTTTCGTCGCGGTAACAACCTGCAGGTTGCCAAAGAGCGCATTGGCGGACGTGTCGCTGCCCGTCAGAAACACCCCCAACCAACCGAGTAGCGCGCTGAAAAACGGGAACGTTGAACCGGTCGAGGCGAACGCCAGCCCGAGCGTCGCCGTTGCGCCGGAGTAATTCATCAAAAACGCCAATCCCAGAACACTGGCAATCGTCAGCAGCGGTTTCGCCAACTGCTGGGTGGTCTGACCGAGAATCCCCAGGAACCGTTTCACTGACACTCCAAGCAGAGCAGCAGCCAGAATCGTCGCGAAGACACAGGCTGTACCGGCGGCCGATAGCCAGCTAAAGGCATACATGGCCGCGTACGGAGCCGGTTTCCCAACGGTGGGCGGAACCCGCTCCACCAGATTGTGCAAACCCGGCCAAGGAATGTTCATCGTGAAGCTGTTCAGCTTCGCCTTCACTCCTTCCTGTCCCCAGATCAGCACGAAGACAACCAAAAGCAAATAGGGCATCCAGGCCCAGAACAGTTCACTCGGGCTGTGCTTCCGCAGCACCGGAGCCTCCGAGGACTCCCCTTCCAAATGAAACGTGTCCGATGGCTTCCAGAGCTTGAAGAGGATCACCAGCGACGCAATCGCGGCGAGTGAGCTGGTGATATCGACCAACTCGGCACCAACATAGTTCGAAACAACAAACTGCAATCCCGCAAAGGCGCCGCCACAGATGAGCGCCGCCGGCAGCACTCCTCGCAACGCCTTCCAGCCACCCATCACCAGAATCAGATACGAGGGAACAAAGAACGACAGCGGTGCGCATATCCGGCCGACGGCCGCACTCAACTCCCGAACCGGCAGCCCCGTGGTCAGCGCCAGGGTGGTCACCGGAATTCCGATGGAGCCAAACGCAACCGGCGCCGTATTGGCCAGCAAACAGATCCCCGCCGCATAAAACGGCGAAAAGCCAAGACCCGTCAGCATCGCCGCCGCCACCGCGACCGGGCTACCGAACCCCGCCGCCCCTTCAATGAAGGCCCCGAAGGCGAACGCAATCAGCAAGGCCTGCAGCCGGCGGTCCGGCGTCAAGCTCCCGACGGAGTCCTTGATAATTTCAAACTTCCCGGTCTCGACGGTCAGCCTGTAGAGCAGAATCGCGGAAAACACGATCCACCCGATCGGCAGTAGCCCGAAGGCCGCTCCAAAGGTCACCGCGCCGACAACCGTACCGGCAGGCATCCCGTAGCCGAACAGGGCGACAAATGCCGCCGCGGCCAGCCCGGCCAGCCCCGCAACCCACGCCGGTTTGCGGAAAACACCAAGCATCATCAGGAGTACAACAATCGGGAGGGCGGCCACTGAAGCCGAGAGGGCGAGACTATCGCCGATGGGTGTGTAGTTTTGCTGCCACATGGGAACCTTGCTATGTTACTCCTGTTGGAACCCGTTGCAACACTTCTATCAGGGAATGCGTCCACAATAGGAGAGCGGGAAACCCTTCCCGCGCGGAGGACTCATGGATCATCGCTACCTCGTCGCTGGCATCTGCGCGCTCACCGCCGCTATTCAGGGCCAGCCCGCCCAGCAACGCCCGGATCCCGATGTACCGATGGCTGTCTTCAAAGTGGACGTTGTTGCCAAGACGGCCAAGGCGATCAACTACCGCCACCGCAGCGGCGCAACCAAGGTCGACTTCAAGGGTACCGCCAATCTGCCTGCCGCCAAAGGGGAAGCGAAAGTCGAAAGCAAACAGGGCTACATTGAAATCGAGGTCGAGTACCGCAACCTGCAACCGGCCAGTATGCATGGCGCCGAGTATCTCACCTACGTCCTGTGGGCCGTCACGCCGGAAGGCCGCGCCACCAACCTTGGCGAGATTCTCCTCAATGGCGCCAATGGCAAGCTAAACGTCACCACCGAACTCCAGGCCTTCGGCCTCATCGTCACCGCCGAGCCCTACTACGCGGTCACCCAACCGAGCGACGTAATCGTAATGGAAAACGTCGTTCGGCAGGACACCTTGGGCAAGACGGACGAAATCGACGCGAAGTTTGAACTGTTGCAACGCGGCCAGTACGCAACCCTGGCTGGCCCCCGGCCCGTGATCGACCCCAAAGTCCCGCTCGAACTCTACGAGGCCCGCAGCGCGATCCACATCTCACGTGCCACCGGCGCCGAAAAGTACGCCGCAGACACCATCAAGAAAGCCGCCGACCTCCTCGCTCAGGCCGAGGGCTACCAGGCCCGCAAGGCAGGCAACAAACCCGTTTCCATGATCGCCCGCGAAGCCGTACAAACGGCCGAAGACGCCCGCGTACTCACCGTCAAGCGGCGCGAAGAGGAGAGGCTGAACAACGAACGCGCCGCCTCCGCTGCCCGCGAAGCCGCTGCTCGCGCCCAGGCCGAAGAAGAGTCGCGCCGCGCCAGGGAATCCGCGGAACAGGCCCGCCTCGAACAGGAGCGCCGCGCTCTAGCTGAAAAGGCCAAGGCCGAAGCCGATGCCGATCGCGCCGCCGCCGAGAAGGCCAAGCGCGAAGCCGAGGAAGCCACCGCCATCGCACGCAAGGCGACGGCCGAAGCCAACCTCGCCCGCCAGGCCGCCGAAAAAGCCAAGGCCGAGGCCGAAGCCGCCCGCGCCTCCGCCATGGCCGAAGCTGAAAACGCCCGCCAGGCCGCCGCCGAGGCAAACCGGCTGCGCCAGCGCGCCGAGGACGAAAAGACCGGCCTTCGGAAACAACTTCTCGACCAGTTCAATCTCATCCTCGAAACCCGCGACTCCGCCCGCGGCCTCATCGTCAACATGTCGGACGTCCTCTTCGACTTCGGCAAATTCACGCTCCGCCCCGAAACCCGCGAGAAGCTGGCGAAGATCTCCGGCATTGTCCTGGCGCACCCGGGCTTGCGGCTTGACGTCGAAGGCCATACCGACGCGATCGGGAGCGAGGAGTTCAACCAGAAACTCTCCGACAATCGGGCTTCGACCGTTCGCGAATATCTGGTGGCGCAAGGCATCAATGGCGATTCGGTGACCTCGCGCGGCCTCGGCAAAACCCAGCCCATCGCCCCCAACGACACCAACGCCAACCGGCAGAAAAACCGCCGTGTGGAAATGGTCGTCTCCGGCGAGATCATCGGCACTAAGCTGACGGTCACCGTGGCCCCTGTGGCCCCGGCCGCGCCGCCACAGAACGAATAAGTCTTATACCCGCGCCGCCCGTGAATCCCAAAGCAAATGCCCTCGCCGTTGAGCGAGGGCATTTGCCATTCCGCGAGTCGAAGTGCCCTTAAATCCGGCGCAGCGCGTGTTCCAGAGCTTCCACAAAAAAGTGGTCGCCCCACATCACCGACTCGTTCACGCCCAGGTCCTTGTGCAGGTGGTAGACGCCGCCCTTCAGCACGCCTTCCCACTCCTTATCCTTATCCGCCAAATGGTTCTGGCACAGCGTGCGGAGAATGCGAACGCCGGTGTTCCAGTAGAAGTGGCCTTTAATCGGATCGTGCAACAGACGGCCCAGCCGCAACATGGCGCTGGCGGCGATGGCGGCCGCCGAGGTGTCGATCTGCTTGCGCTGATCGGCCGGGGCGTTGAAGTCCCAAGGCGCCATGCCGTCGGCGTTGCCGTGCGTGATGTAGTAGTCGGCGCAGTCTTCGGCCGTCTCTAAAAAGTGCGGATCGCGGCTGTACTCATAGGCGGTGGAGAAGCCGTAGATGGCCCAAGCCAGCCCACGCGCCCAGCACGAATCGGCGCGGTAGCCCTGCTGCGTGGCCTCGCGCAGGAACTCGCCCGTCTCGATATCGAAGATGCCTTCGTGCGCCGTGGACCCATCGCCGCGCACCAGGAACCGGCGCGTGGTGAGCGAATGGCGCGTGGCAATCTCGCGCAGGTTCTTGTCGCCCGTCGCGCGGGCGGCGTAGAACACCAGCCCCACGTTCATCATGATGTCGATGAACAGCGAATTCTCGGCCACAAACGAGCGGAGGTAGTTGCCCTTATCGCGGTAGCGCAGCGCCAGCGTCTTGCCGGCCTCCACCACGATTTCCTCCAACTTCGGATCCCGGTCCACCTGGAACCAACGGTAGTAGGAGTGCTGGAAGACGAAGCCAAGGTCGTGCACGTCGCGGTCGCTCTTGCGCTTCTCCAGCGGCTTGGTATAGTCGACGGCCTTCTTGTACCAGTATTCCGGGTCCTTCCCGCCCGTCTCGGCCTCGAAGCGGCGGAACAGCCACATCATGCCGGGCAGGAAGCCGTCACACCAACGGGTCCACGCCGGGCCGTCGTGCTTCCACTTACCGTCTTTCGTGTACATCGGATAGAAGCCCGGATTGGTATCAATCAGACGCTTCACTTGCTTCTGCGCGAAGCGCATCGACTTTTCAAAGAGGGCTTTATCGGTCTCAAGAGTAAACTGGATCACGGCTTTTTTGCTCCGGAACTTCCCAGCCGCAGCGTGCGCCAGTTGAGCGGCAAACCGCGGGGAAGATCGAGGAAATCCTTTCTAACGTAGAAGACATCGCGGTGCGGTAACATCGGCAACTCCCGTTGGCTCGGCTTCTGGTAAATGCCGCGAGAGCTCGAATCGTAAACCGTAATCGCGCCGCCTTCTTCCAATTGTCCCTCGAATGGCCCAACTTTGCCATCGAAGGAAATCTCCCGCCATTGCAGCGCCACCAGAACCCGCTCCTGCCCCCGGAAATCCTTGCGCCGTTCCAACAGCGCTATGTTGCCTTTGAGCAGCGCCCCCTTCGGAATCAGCACCTGTTTCCTGCTCTTCGAATCCCGCACCACGCGCGCTTCAATCTCGTCGCCAATCGCATTTCCGGGAAACTTCACCGTGGTCAACAGCTCCACCTGTACCAGCAATCCCGCCGGCAGCGAGATCGCCTCCGCCAACGGGGCTGGCGCCGCATCCCCCTCCGGAACCTCGGCAAACGACAGCGTCGACTCGCCCGCATACTGCCTGCACCGCGAGAAGTGAATGGCATTCCGGCTGGCCCCGCCTCCAAAATCCTCCATTACCATCTCAGAGGATTTCGGCAAAAGGAACGTTGTCTCCCCGATCGGAACGCGTTCATAGCGCATTGAATCGCGCGCGCTCCGCAGCGGCAGCACCGGGGGAATATCCACCGCCTCTACGTCCAAACGCATCAGGTCGAACGTCTCCCTGTCGCTCCAAAACGAGCCCCGATAGCCGGTGATCCCCGAAAGGTTTCCCATCGTGAGTCTGTAGCCGCTCCGGAACTGCGGGACGGAATAGTCATAGCGCGCCACCGTTCGCCCGTCCATTTGTTCCTCGCCAGCGTAGGTAATCAACGGTGAGCTACTGAGGAACACAGACCGCGCGTGCAGTGCGAAGCTTCCATTCCCAATTGCTCCCGTCGGCGCCAGTTCGCGGAGATCGCGTTCCTTGAACTCCCGCTCCCCCGGCCAGGAGAACAGCTCCTTGCCCTCCACCACGGCCACTTCCAAATGCAGTGCGTCCACGAGTTGAAACTTCCGCCCGCGCCCGGACCGCTTCGAACGTTCAATCGTCTCCAGGCAGGTATAGTTCGGCTGCCGCGTCAGCACCTGCTCCATATGCTGCTTGATGCGCGCCAGCAGCAGCGTCTCCGGCGCCAGCGGTTGTCCGGCGGCGCAGGTCACCAGCAGCAGAGTCCAAACATACAGGCACCGCATAAGTTGATTGTACCCGCCGCCCACCTGTTACCATCAGTTCGATGGCAACCAAAGTAACCGTTAACAACCATGGCCCCCTTCGCATTGAAGGGGAGTTCACGATCAACGACCCCTCCGGCAAGGAGTTCGGCCTCGCTGGGCGCACCGTGATTTCCCTGTGCCGCTGCGGCGCATCGGAAAACAAACCGTTCTGCGACGGCGCCCACAACCGCGCCGGCTTCCAGAGCGTTTGCGAAGCGCGCGACCTCCCCGCCCCGAAGCCGAAGATCTAACTCTCTTCGCCTTCGCTCAGGACGCAGATGTCCTTTAACCCACGATAGTCTTCGGCGTAATCCAGCCCGTAGCCGACGACAAATTCGTCCGGAATCGAGAAGCCGGTGTAGGCCGCCTGCACCGGCCGTAACCGGCGATCGGGCTTATCGAGCAACGCGGCAATCCGGATGCTCCTCGGCTTGCGATTGTGCAGCAACCCGATGAGGTAGCTCAACGTTACGCCGGTGTCGACGATGTCCTCGACGATGATAATGTTGGCACCTTCAATCGACGTGTCCAGATCCTTGGTCACGCGCACTTCGCCCGACGAAGTGGTGCCCTTTCCGTAACTGGAAATCCCCATAAAATCCATGCGCACCGGGCGATGAATGGCGCGCGCCAGATCGGCCACGAAGATGAAGGCGCCCTTCAGGATGCCGATCAGAATCAGATCGCCTTCTTTGTAATCCTTGGTAATCTGCGCACCGATTTCGGTGACACGCTTCTGGATTTCAACGTCGGAGATGAGTACGCGGAGCTGGGGATTTTTCATTGCGGTCTATGACTTAGTCTGTGGAACGGATGCGTGTGCTGGGCGGGCCGATGTGGATATGCGGCGCAGTGGCTTGACCGCGAACGGCGGTTAAGAACGCGAAGAACGGAATTTTCTGCTGCTCCAGGTAGCGCATCAGCCAGCGGCCTTCCACGCTTTCCGGCAGCACGGCCACGTCCACGCGGCCGCGGTGATCGAAGCCCAACGAACGGTGCAACGCCGTTTCGCCGCGCGCGCTTACCGGCAATTTGCGGTCGAACTTGCGTTCAAACTCAAGCACGACGTGCTTGAACTCTTCCGGGCCAAACTTGTTCTCTCCCGCAAAGCGGGTAATGCGGGCAATGGCGCCATCGGCCAGTGAGGGCTGGTCGGCCTGCTGCTCGCCCACCTCCTGCTCGGCTCGAATCATGGCGGCGATCTCGGCCAGGCTGCGCGCCCGCTGTTCCATGGCGGCTACAATCCGCCGCGCTCCATCTACTTCTTCTTCAAACGGCACCAGCGAGGTCCGCGGCGCAACGCCCTGGCTGACCAGGCCTGCCTGCTCCGCCAGCCGCGCCCGCAGCCGGTCCAACCGACGCGTAGCGGCGCCAGTGGCCTCCGCGGACTGCTCTTCGGTCAGGTCTTCCAGCGCCACCCGCGCGTCCAGAGTCTCCGCAATCAGGGCATCGTCCTGCGCCTGTTTGAGCGCCTTCTCGGCCTGTTCCACCTGTTTTTTCGACGCGGCGCCCGCCTCAGCCAACTTGCGTACGAAGGCCAATTGCTCGTTGGCTTGACGCACGGCTGCGGTGTCGGCCGCGGACAAGACGCAGGCGACCAGCAGGGAGACACACGTCCAGCCACAGATCCGCACTATACTTAAGTGTAGTACGACATTGTCACAGGAGCAGTATTTGCCGGCCAGAACGCCCCGTAAGCAACCCACCACCGCGAAACCGCGAACCGCGAAACCGAAAAAGGTTGCCGCCGCCCCCGCACCCGAAGCAGTCGCCGAGGTTGTGGATGCGGTTTCCGAAGATTTGAATACCACTTGGCGCACGGCGTTTGCCGCGGCCGAAGAGAAACAGGCCGTCGACATCCACGTGTTGGAGTTGCGCGGCATTACCACCATGACCGATGTCTTCTTCATCTGTCATGGCCGCAACACCCGTCAGAACCAAGCCATCTGCGACGAGATTGAACAGAAGATCAAGGAACAGAATGGCGAGCGCCCGTTGGCCATCGAAGGCCAGGCGCACGGCGAATGGATTCTGATGGACTACGGCGATATGGTCGTCCACATCTTCAGCGAAAAGGCGCGCGAGTATTACGATCTCGAACGCCTCTACCGGGACGCCAAACGTCTAACGCTGTAATTACGGCGGGCGGCGCGTCGACGCCGCCCGCTAGCCTCCTTTGTCGCCAGCTCTCTGCAACCCGGCGACGATTCGTGCGGAGGACGGGTGAGTCCGCGACCCTGTATTTTGACTGTTGGGTGAGAATCCGGGGCGACTGGATGCGCTTGATGGGTTGTGAAGACGCCCATTTGCAACGTTCTGTCGCTGGCGCTACCGATGGTAGCGGGCACATATGGGTATTATTTGACCCGCACGGCGAAGAGCCCCACCAATATGGGTGAGGCGTTGGGGCCATGGCTTGCCTTAGCGATATTACTGACGCTGGGGGCGGTGGCCGGGGAATTGGCCGCGATAATTTCGCTGGTACGCGGCGAGCGGATGGGGTGGCTGTCCTGGGTGGGAGTGGCGGCGAATGGGCTGTTGTTAGCCCCGGTGGCGTATCTGTTGGGCGCGGCGGATTGGCGCTAAGGACAGGATGATGCGCACTGTTATGTTTTTCTTGATAGGACTGGGGATCGCGGCGGCGCTGATATACAAGGCGAGAGAGTTGTATCGCAACGACGCCATGGGTATGCGTACGGCGATTGCCAAGCGATCGCCTGCGAACTTCGAGAAGCAGGATTTGACCGGGAAAGAGTTTCCCGGCGCATTTCTGCCGTACGCCAATTTCAAGGGGACCAAGCTGTACGAGACGATGTTCCGGAATGCCAATTTGCAGTTCGCCGACTTCAGCGATGCGGATTTTGAGATGGCTGGGGTGGATCAACCTGACTTTTCTCACGCCATCTTCCACGGGGCGAAGCTACAGCAGGCACGCTGGCTGGACACGGCGACCTACCGCCAAGCCAGTTTCCGCAACACCGATTTATCGTGGGTGAGCTTTCACAGCATGTACGGACAGCATTTGCGCAGTAAACCGAGCCATATGATGGACCCGGGCGCGGGTGGGGCGGACATGGCCGGCGCGGTATTTGACGGCGCCAACTGCACGCATGTGATTTTCAGCCGCTGTGTGCTGACCGGGGCGAGCTTCAAGGGCAGCGACTGCCGGGAAGCCATCTTTTCCGAGGCAGATCTGCGCAACGCGGACTTCACCGGGGCCGACCTGCGGGGAGCCCAATTCAAAGGCGCCGATACGACGGGTGCGATCTTTACGAACGCGAAGCGGGATTGACGGCTTATTTGACGCCGAAGAGGTCCTTGAGGCCGATCTGGCTGGAGTCGCCGGAGGTGACTGAGCCGTCGAGCGAGTTGATGTCCATCTGCGAGAGATCGATCTTCGTCGCGAAGGCTTTGCGGTGCACTTCCTTGCAAAGCATGCGGGCGGTGTCCTTGATGTCTGGCAATACCAGCGTGCTGGCTTGGGCGAGGACGGCGCCATCGCGGCCGCGGAGCTGGGCGTACATGCGGCGGCCGGTGGTGGATACGGCGAGCGAGAAGCCGCGGCCGCGGTGGAAGCGCGGGGACTTTTCGAGCCAGCTGACGGCTTCGTTGGCGCCGGGAGAGTTATCGCTGGAGAGCGTCACGGGGATCGAGAGATCGAGCAGGCGGATGAGGCCAGCGTTACGCTCCATGGCGTTGCGCCAGGCAACGGCGGCGCGATCGAGCTGGCCGCTGCGTTCCAGGGCGTGGGCGGCCAGCGCTTCCATGCGGGCGCGGAGAAGGACTTCTTCCTGGGGGAGTTTCTCTTTGGCCGCGGTCAATGCGGCCAGCCCTTTTTCATAAGAGCCGGACATGATAAGCGACTCGCCCATGGCGGCTTGCAGATAAGAGCGCTCGCGGTCTGCCAGTTTCCCGGTACGGCCGATCAGCTTTTCCAATTCGGCGCGGACAATGCCGCCGCCAACGGCTCCGTAGAGGCCGGGGCGCATCCATTCGGTGATGGGCGAATCGGGGGCGTAAGGGCGGAGGATCCATGGCAGGCGTTGTTCGGGCACCAGCAGGGCATTCAGGCGGCTATTGGCGGCCCAGAGTTCACGCTCCACCTTCATGCGCTCCCAGCCGGACTGGAACCACTCGGGCCAGGTTTCGGAGATCATCTGTTCGCGGAGGGCTTCGCGCTGCATGCGGAGCGTTTCGCGCCAGAGGTAGAGCAGCCCGATTTCGGCCTGTTCCATGGTGCCGGAGGTGGTGCCACGGCGGTCGGGTTTGCTGCGGATCTTGCGGACGATCTGGAGGGCCGCGTCGGGGTAACCGGTGGCTAGCAGAACAATGGCCGTGGCTTGCTGGCCGTCGTTCCAACGCTGTTGTTCGAGCGTCGGATCGGAACGGCGGTCCCAGGCGTGCATGCTGCTGATGGCCGAGACAGCTTCGGCCAGGCGGCCTTCGGTGACGTAGAGCAGCGACAGGCTCATCCAGGGGTTGGAATAGCTGGACGGGTGGAAGTACTTCGTCGCCAGTAGCGTATCGCTTTCGGCAACATCAAATTGCAGGAGCACGTTGGCAACTTCGGCGCGGTTGCGGACGAGCGTGGCGATGTTGACGGCGTCGCGTTCGGTGAGTTCGTTCTTCAGAATGCTGAACCAGCGGAAGGCCTCTTCGTAGTTGCCGAGCGACATTTCGATCGACCCGAGGGTGTTCAGGGCGCCACGGCGGGTGTCGGGGTCCTTCGACTTCAGGTACTTCTGCATGAGCTGACGGGCTTCCTGGTGGCGGCCGAGCTTCATGAGCGACCAGCCGCTGCGCTCCCCCATGTCGACGCCGAAAAGGCGACCGTATTCGCCGACCAGACGAATCTGCTCTTCATGCTTTTCGGTGAGGCCGGCGACCAGCAGCATTTCAAAGAGAATGTGCGCGTGGAGATCGGCAGTCTGATCGCTGATGGAGGCGGACTGTTCGACGAGCGTGCGGGCGCGGCCGAGGTAGTAGCGGGCGAGCGGCAGGTTGCCTTCGCCGCGCTGCATGGCGACGCCCATGAGGTAGTTGCCGAGGGGGTTGTTCTTGTTCTGGCGGAGGAGGGCTTCGCCCATTTCGCGGACGCGGATGAACTTGCCGCTATCGATCCATTGGCGCACGGTGGCGAGGTCGGGCTGGGACTGCTGCGGCTGCTGTTGGGCGCAGAGAGTCAGCACGAGCGTGAACCAGATGGCGGCGAGACGGTGCATCACCAGGCTTGTCCGTTTCCCTGTTGAGGCTGGGATGGCAGGGCGGGGGGCACCTGCTGCGGTTGGATCATGGGGGCGACGGCGGCCATGGTGGACCGGGTGAGGACTTCGAGCGGCCCTTTAAGACATTCGAGGACCACCGTTTTGGTGTCGCCGGCGCCGGGGGCGACGACGAGGCGGTGGCTGAAGACGAAGGGCGCGAGATATTCGATGTCCTGGGAGGAGACGTAGTCGCGGCCATTGAGCAGGGCGACGGCCTGGAGGGCCGGGATCATCAGCACAAGGCTGCGGGTGCTGAGGCCTTGCAGCACCTTTTTATGGGCGCGGAGATTGCGGGCGGCGTCGACCAGGCAGGTGTGGACGCGTGGATCGACGGTGACGTGATCCTCCATGGCCTGGCGGGCGGCGACGACTTCGTCGCGGGTGACGAGCCGTTCGGACGGCGCGGCACGGCGGACTTTGCGCGTGGCGAGCACGTCGATTTCCGCTTCCCGGGCGATGTAGTCCATATTGATTTTGAACAGGAACCGATCGAGCTGGGCGACGGGAAGCGGGTAGGTGCCGGCGAGGTCGCGCGGGTTTTGGGTGGCGATGACGAAGAAGAAATCGTCTAGCGGGTAGGTGTGGTTATCGACCGTCACCTGCTTTTCGGCCATGGCTTCGAGCATGGCGGATTGGACCTTGGGCGAGGTGCGGTTGATTTCGTCGGCCAGCAGGACGTGGGCGAAGATGGGGCCGGGGCGGAATTCGAAACGGCTGGTGGAGACGTCGAAAATCGAGACGCCGCTGACGTCGCTGGGGAGCAGATCGGGCGTGAACTGGACGCGACGGAACGGGGCGATGTGCTGGCCTTCGGCGTCGGTGACGGATTCGCCGAGCGCCTTGGCGAGCGTGGTTTTGCCGGAGCCGGGGTAGTCTTCGAGCAGGACGTGGCCGTCGGCGAAGAGGGCGGTGATGATGAGATCGATGACCTCGTCGCGGCCCTTGACGGCGGCGCGGAGGCGGCGGCGGAGGATTTGCGCCGTTTCATACGGCGAGGCCAGGGGATGGATGGCCTGGGCGGGTTCCGGCGATTGCGGGTAGCTTTCCATGGAATACCTTTCGATTTCGCGCTAGCTGACCTTCCACCAGGAGAAGGGATGGAGCGCGCCGGCGGCGCGGCGCCACCAGGGGACACCGGCGGCGGCTTTACGGGAGACGGTTCGAGTGAGTTCGAGCCAGGCGGCGCGCGAGCGGGGGGCGGCGCCGGCACCGAGAGAGTTCTTCAGGTGCAGTTGGGTGAGCTCTTGAAATTCGGGGGCGCGCCCGGCCACCAGTTCGGCGAATTGTTCGCGGGAGGCGCCGTATTTGCGTTGCAGGCCGATGTCGGCGAGCGCGTCGAGCGTGGCGCGGTAGGCCGAGACGGGGAGCCGCTCTTCGGGGCAGAAGCGCGGTTCGACGCGGCGCCAGAGCTTCATGAGATAGAGCGCCAGTAGCGTCATGGCCGCCAGGGGGAGCAACATCTTGCCCATGGCTTGCAAAGTTTCAAGGAACGCTTTGCGGACGTCGCCATCGCCGGCGGGCGGATTCTCTTCCTTCGGCGAACCGGGCGTTTGGCGAGCCATCTCGCCCAGCATGCGCTGGAGTTCGGGGTCCGCTTTATCCTGTTGCGGCGGCGTGGCTACCTTTTCAGGCGTGACGTCGAGCACGACCCAGCCGAGCCCCTTTACGTAGATTTCGGGCCAGGCGTGGGCGTCGCCGTTGCGGATCAACACGGCCGAACCGCTGCCGCGCTGGCGAGCGTCGACGGCATAGCCGACGCTGACGCGGGAGGGCAGGCCGATGGAGCGGAACAGATAGGCCGCCGAGTGGGCGAGGTGGACGCAGTAGCCTTTGCGGTCGCCGAAGAGAAAGCCGGCGACGGGGTCGGATTCGTCGTTGGGCCGGGCGACACCGAGGTCGTAAGTCGTGTTTTTATCGAGCCAGAATTTGATGGCCAGCGCCTGGGCGAGGACCATTCCGCGCATGTGGGGCGGCAGGAGCGCTTTGGCGTCTTCGGCGATTTTGCGGTAGCGGGGATCGTCGGGGAACTGGGTGTAGTGCTGCCAGACTTCCGGGGACCACTTTTCGCTGCCGACGTTGCGCTGGAGGAGGTCGCCGAAATCGGTATCGAGGACGATGGATTCGGTTTTGTAGGCGCGTTCGAAGCGCTTGGGATCGGGGTTAGGGGCGGGTTCGTATTTGGCCGCGTCGATCAAGGCGAAGGGCTTGGAGTGCGGCGTCATGAGGGCCACGGTGGTCCGCATGCGGTGGGCGAGGCGCTTGCCGTTGGGCTGGCGTTCGGTGTCGGCACGGTCGCGCATAGGGACTTCGATGGCCTCGGCTGGGAAGGGGACGCCGATGTCTGTATCGAGCTTCAGGCTGGCGTCGCGGACGAGGCGCTTTCCGTTCCAGGTGGAGAGAGCATCCTGGCGGAAGTAGAACATGCCGTAGGGGGGATTGTAGTCGTCGTGCAGGTTGACGACGGCAACAGGGAAGGCTTTTCCGCCGGAGCCATTGGAGGGGTCGGGATCTTGATTCTGGCCTTTGTCCTGTTGCTGTTCCTGCTTCTTCTGGCCGCCTTTGCCGCCACCACCACCGCCGCCTTTTTGCTGCTCTGCCTTCTTCTTGTCGTCGCCATTGCCGGCGGCGGCCCAGGCGTTCAATTGGCGGATTTTGCCGTCGGGCAGGAAAAGGAAGAGGGCCACGATCATGGCCATGAGGATGAGGGGATCGAGGAGGGTCTGCTTGGCGGACCGGCGGCTGAGGAGCCAGACGATGAGCATCACGCCGAGGCCGGCGCCGGCGGCGAGGAAGAACGGCATGGGGTCGTAGTTCCGTTCGAGCAGCCAATCGGTAATGAAATAGGGGCGGTGGAGCGACCCTTCGCGGTGAGCGGCAAAGACGCTGGCGAAGACGCCGACCAGGAGGGCGGCTTCTATCGATAGAAACAGGGAGTAGCGGGTAGCCGAGAGGAGAAGCGGGGTAAGCAGCGCCAGCGGGAGCGCGAGCCAGACGGCGAATTCGGTGATGGTGTAGACGACGGGGCTGGAGAGGAGGCGGGAGGCGGAATCGTTGGCCCGAAGAAGGGTGCTGAGCAGTGTGACGCCGCCGAGGCTGGCGAGGGCGATGAGCCAGAGGCGGAGAAGGCGGATGGGGAGGCGGCCGAGTTGATCGGCCAGGAAGAACGCCCCGAGGACGCCGAGCAGGACGGCGAGCAGGCCGGCGCTGGAGGTGAAGTTGACAGCGGCAAGGCCGGCCGCCGCCATCCATATGAGGATGCCGGGGACCTTCCACCAGATCGATCGTTCTTTCCCCACGCCGTTATCCCTTATACCCAAGCATATCGCTCATGGCGCGGCCGGACGATCTTTCGACGGCGATCAATTCGTTGGCCAATCCTTTTACGGCCGCGGCACGGGCGCGGATCGATGCTAGTGAGATGCCGTCGTCGTGGGTTGGTTTCAACAACCAGCGGCTGACATACTCTTTGACGCCGGCGGCGGGAGTTTCGTCCGGGATAATTTCGCTAGCGGCAGTGAGAACCTGGACGCGCATGGTGTGCGTGGCGGCCGACTGGGCGGCGACGGCGTCCCAGGCGGCCTGGTCCGGCGGGACGAAAAGGAGGCAGAATTGGAACCCTTCGGCCTCGCGCTGGGTGAGGAAGGTCGCCAGGCGGGCGGCGCGGTCCTCCACTTTCGCTTCGCCGCTGCGGGCGATGATTTCGTAGGCAGCGTCGCGATCGTCGGTGGCTTCGCTTTCTACGCCATCGGCGGCGAAGCACCAGTCGTCGCCGAGCAGGCCGCGGTCGATGGCGACGCGGGCGGCGGCGGCGGTGGCATCGTCGTTGGGACTGGTGACCAGATAGGCGCAGCCGCGCTTGCGTTCGGCGACGCTGCGTTCTGGGGTGCGCACCATCATCTTCCCGCTGCGGGCGTACACCTTCCATAGAACCATGCGTAGCGGATCGCCGGGGGCGTATTGCCGCATTTCGATGCGGTCCCCTTTGGGTTCGGCGAAGGGATCCGATAGATCGTCACCTTCGGCCATGCCGGAGGGCGGGGGCATTTGCGAGAGCAGGCCGCGGTAGGGGAGGACCCGGAGCATGCACTGCTCGGTTCGCCGCCAGGAGATTTCGGTGAGGCCGAAGAGGTCTCGCACGGCGAAGCGCCGGACGATGCGCTGGACGATGCAGCGGTGCGCCGGGGAGGCCATTTCGATCACGTCGGCGCCTTCGCGTTCGAGTTCTACGCGGGCGGCGGTTTCCCCGCCCCCATCGTTCACCCATTGCCAATCGACGACGGCGAAGGGGATCCACTTCGGGCGGCGCAGCCGGTAGCCGGTAGGTTGGGGGACGCCGGTGTCGAGATCAAGTTCGCCGGGGGTGGTGGCTTTGCGGGTGCGGTTGGCGAGGATGGCGGCGGAGAGGAGGGTGCAGAGGAGGAGGGCGATCAACACCAGCGCGCCGCCGAGTCCGGCAACGAGGAGAACCAAATCGCGAACCAGGACGCCATAGACCCACATGGCGGTGGCGAAGAGGCCCAGAAAGGCCACGCCGGTGCGGGTAAAAGGGAAGAGTCCGATGATGGCCAGCACCCAGGAACGGAAGAAACGCCGCCACACGCGCCCAAACGGCGCCGCGACGCGACCGGTGATTCTGCGAATTGCTGCTGTCGATCGAACCGTCATTCGCCGAGGGGATTTCCTTCTACCTTGATTTTGACGTACTCTACTCTAGTTTCGGTACCATGACGTCATCTAATCGTTCTTCTCGTCGCAAGTTTCTCTCCGCCGCCTTCGGAGCGGGAGCCGTTGGCGCGCAAACGCGGCGCAAACCTAATTTTATCGTCGTCCTGGTGGACGATTTGGGATGGCGGGACTGGGGTTGCTACGGGCACCCGTACCACGAGACGCCGCACCTGGACGCGCTAGCCGCGGAGAGCGTCAAATTTACGCAGGCCTACGCGGCCTGTCCGGTGTGTTCGCCGACACGAGCGTCGTTGATGACCGGCCGCTACCCGGCCCGGTTGCATCTTACCGATTGGATCCCCGGGCGCAAACAGTGGCCCACGTCCAAACTCCTCACCATACCCTTTGAACAGCAACTCCCCCTCGCCGAAACAACTCTCCCAGAAACGCTCAAGCCACTCGGATACCGGAGCGCCAGTATCGGAAAGTGGCACCTCGGCGGCGAGGGATTCGCCCCAACCGATCAAGGATTCGACGTCAATATTGGCGGAGACCATCGGGGCTCGCCGCCCGGCTACTTCGGGCCGTTCAATCTGGTGAACCTGAAGGGGGGCACCAAGGCCGACCTGTTGACAGACCGGTTGACCGAGGAAGCCGCACAATTCATTGGCGACACCGCTGGCCGCCCTTTTCTTATCTACCTGCCGCACTATACCGTTCATACTCCGATTCAGGCGCCGGATGCGCTGGTGGAGAAGTACCGCCGCAAGATGGCATCTTTGGGAACAGACGGCAATCCGACGTATGCCGCCATGGTCGATACACTCGATCAATCTATCGGCAGGTTGCGCGAAAAAGTGAAGGCCGCGGGCCTGGACAACGATACCGTTTGGATTGTCACATCCGACAACGGCGGGTTGCGGTACGAGGGAAAGTCGCCCAAACCGGTGACCGACAACACGCCGGCGCGGAATGGGAAGGGCCATTTGTATGAGGGCGGTATCCGGGTGCCGCTGTTGATCCGATGGCCGGGAGTAGCGCGCGGAGGGTCGACATCGGCGCTGCCGGTGACGACGCCGGACCTGTTCGCGACAGTGGTGGATATTGCCGGGGGCCGGCCGCGGCAGACCATTGACGGCCGATCGCTGGCACCGTTGTTGCGAAACGGACGAATGAACGACACGGCGCTGTTCTGGCACTACCCGCACTACAGCAATCAGGGAGGCGCGCCGGGCGGGGCGATCCGCGATGGGGAGTGGAAGCTGATTGAGTTCTACGAAGACGGGCGTGTGGAGCTGTTCCACTTGGCGAGCGACGCGGGGGAACGGCTGAACCTGGCGGAGAAGCATCGGGACCGGGCGCGGCAGATGCGGGCGCGATTGGACGCGTGGCGGAAATCCGTTGGCGCGGTGATGCCGAAGATGAACCCGGCGTATGACCCGGCGACGGCGGACCAGGGACTGACGGGCGCCGAGAAGCCGACACCGCCGATCGGATAGGGCTATTTGCGACGGAAGATTCTGCGGATCTGCGGACGGAACTCTACGAATAGATTGCTGACGAGCCGCCCGGCGTAGTAACCGCCGATGCGTATCGTACAGTCGCGGTTGGAGATCACGCTATCGGGCATGTAGAGTTTTTGGGTGAAAGACCCGGCCACGATACCGGCGGCTTTGGCGGCGCCGAAGTAGTAATTGCCATTGGCGTAGCGGCTCAACACGGCTTGCCGGGCGGCTTCGCCGATCCGGCTGGAGACTTTGCCGGTCGCCTTCGGGAAATAACGAGGGTCCTCTTTCCAGATGGCGCCAAGGCCTATTTCGGTGGAGTTGGAAATGGTATTGACGGCAATACGTGATGCATAGCGTTTCCCAAAACCATCCCAAGTCCGATCCCATTCCACCGGGCGATCCTGCCAAGTGCGGATGCCGGCGACCGCCGGACCGGAGAGCAGGAAACTCCGGAGCCGGAAGGTGTCCTGCACATAGAACTTCGCGCGCTCAGTGCCCGTCATCGGGGAGTAGACCTGAGCGGAAAGGGGAAAGACGGCTAAGAAGATCAGGGAAGCAAGAAACCGCATGCAATCCCTCTACTTTGGCAGAAACAGAAGCAGGGTGGCGAGAAAGGCCAGGGCGACGATGCTATTGATGAACAACTTCTCCGGCATGATGACCAGCAGTTTACGGCCGGTGAGGGCCCCGGCGATGACGAAGGGAGCCATGGCGAGATCGAAGCTCAGCGACTCCGTGGAGAAGAGGCCGAGCTTGGTGTAGACGGGAATTTTGCTGAGATTCACGATAAAAAAGAACCAGGCGCCGGTGGCGACGAACTCTTCGCGCGGGAGTTTCTTGCTCAGCAGATACATGTTCATGATGGGCCCGGCGGCATTGGCCACCATAGTGGCGAAACCCGCGGAGGTTCCGTAGAAACCGGCGTGTTTCCAATCGGCGGGCGGGACCGGGGCGGTGCTGCGTTGCCGCCAGAGGTAGAGCAGCAGCATGACGAGAGAAATGGTGCCGACAGTGGGGCGGATGAGTTGATCCGGATAGCCGAGCATGACGGCGCCACCGGCCATGCCGAGCATGACCCAGGGGAAGAGTGAGAATAGGGCGCCGGCGGCGGCGTGGCGCCGGTAGTAGACGACGGCGAAGGCGTCGGCGCAGATAAGCAGGGGAACGACCCAGGCGGCGGAGTAGCGGGCATCGCCCACGATGAGAACGAAGAGAGGAACGGAGAGAATGCCGAAGCCTGGCACGCCGGTCTTGGCAACTCCGATACTGAAGGCGCACAGCGCGCCGAGCAGCCACTTATAGATGGAAAAATCTGGCATGCAACCAATTCGCGAATTCGTGAGTCTATCATGCAGGGATGCATTTTTTTGGATTTGTGTTCGTGGCGGCGCAGTTTATGGCGACGCTGGAACCGACGACAATTAACGCCTTTGACCAGTACGTGCGTAGCGTCGAGGCACAACTGGCGGCGCGCAACATGGCGGCGGAGTCGCTGGCCAGTCGGCCGGCTAGTGTATTCAAGCATGACGCCGCGGAGGTTAACCGGGCGATTGTGCAGGACTGGACTGGCGTAGCGTTCGTTCCAGGCGCGAAGAAGGCGCAGGCCGTGGCAGTGCTGGAGGACTTTTCGCGGCACGCTTCGATCTATCCGGAAGTGGTAGAGGGGCGCGTTGACAAGAAAGAAGCGGGGCGGCTTCTCGGGTACCACCGGATACGGAAGAAGAAAATTCTGGAAGTGAATTTGGATGCGCGGTACACGTTGGACCGGTTACCGGCGGCGAAGGACCGGTACTTCAGCCGGTCGGTGGCAACGGAGATAACCGAAATCGAGGACGCCGGGACAAAGAAGGAACATCGATTGCCGCCGGGACACGACCACGGATTTCTTTGGCGGCTGCAGACCTATTGGACGTTAGAGGAAACGCCGCTGGGCTTGTGGATGGAGGTGCGGTCGATCAGCCTCACTCGTGACGTGCCGGCGGGACTGGGCTGGGTCGTGAAGCCGTTGGTGCGGGATATGCCCAGGGAATCATTGGAAGCTGTGATGGAGGCGACGAAGAAGGCCGTGCTGGCACCGAAGTAGATTCGATACGCTGGTTGTCCATGCGTATCTCACGGCGTCATTTTCTTGCATCGGCGGCGGCTGTGGCCGCGCCCGCTTCCCGGCCGAATATCGTCTTCGTGATCACGGACGATCAGGGATATGGCGACATTGCTCGCCACGGCAATCCGGTGTTGAAAACGCCGAATATGGACGCGCTGCACGATGAATCGCTGCGGTTGACGAACTACCATGTGAGCCCGACATGTGCGCCAACGCGGTCGGCGTTGATGACGGGACGGTATACAAATCTGGTGGGACCCTGGCATACAATCCAGGGCCGCAGCATTCTGCACCACGACGAAGTGACGATGGCCGATTGCTTTCGGGCGGGCGGGTACCGGACCGGGATCTTCGGCAAGTGGCATCTGGGCGACAACTATCCATGCCGGCCGCAGGACCGGGGATTCGACGAAGTACTGATTTTAGGCGGCGGTGGAATCTGGCAAACGCCGGACCATTTTGGCAACGACTACTTCGATGACACCTACCTGCATAACGGCAAGCCGGAAAAGTTCGCGGGTTTTTGCACGGATGTGTTCTTTGGCGCGGCGCAGAAATTCATTGCCGAATCGGCGAAGCAGAAGAAGCCGTTTTTCTGCTATCTGCCCACTAACGCGCCGCATGGGCCGATGTGGGCACCGGCGGAAAATGAGGGGCACTACAAGGGGCAGAAGGAGTCGGGCTTCTTTGGGATGATTGAGAACATTGACGAGAATCTGGGGCGGTTGCGGGCGTATCTGCAGACGGCTGGACTGGCGTCGAATACGATCTTCATTTTCACGACGGATAACGGGACGGCTTCCGGGGCGCAGGTCTTCAATGCGGGGATGCGGGGAAACAAGGGGTCGGCGTATGAGGGCGGGCACCGCGTGCCGTTCTTCCTGCACTGGCCGGCGGGCGGGTTCAAGACGAATCGCCCGATCGCGGCGTTGACGGCGCATATTGACGTGTTGCCGACGCTGCTGGAGCTGACGGGCGTGAAGCGCGCCAAGGGGCCGGCGTTGCATGGGAGGTCGATGGCACCGTTGTTCAAGGGAGTAGCGGGGCCGGCGCGGTCGATCGTCGTCGACTCGCAGCGGGAGGAGAAGCTGTTGCCGTGGCGGCAGGCGGCGGTGATGACGGAGGAGTGGCGACTGGTGAGTCCGGGACTGGGGGGCGCCGGGGAGCCGAAGAAGCTGGAACTGTACGATATGCGGAAGGATCCAGGGCAGAAGACGGATGTGGCGGGGGAGCATCCGGAGGTGGTGACGCGGTTGCGGCGGGACTATGAAACATGGTGGGCCATGGTGTCGAAGCGGGCTGGGGAATATGCGCGGATTATCCTGGGCGATCCGCATGAGAACCCGGTGCGGATGACGGCGCACGACTGGCACGGCGAGGGCGCGACGAAGACGTGGAACCAGGCGTCGATTCTCCGCGGGCCGGATGCGAATGGGTTCTGGGCGGTGTTGGTGCGGGCTGGGAAGTATCGGGTGGAGTTGCGCCGGTGGCCGCGGGAGTTGGACCTGCCGCTGGGCGCCGGTTATACACCGCCGGCTGACAATCGGGAGAAGACGGCCGGCAAGGCGATTAGCGGAATCCAGAAGGCGCGACTGCGGGTTGGCGCTGTGGACAAGACGATGGCGGTTGATCCGGGCGAGCGCGCGGCGGTGTTTGAAGTCGATCTACCGGCCGGGCCGGCGGAGTTGCAAACCTGGCTGATCTCACGCGATGGCAGCGAACGGGGCGCTTATTACGTTTACGCCGAAAAGCTGGGAAACTCCCGGGGCTGAGTCAGTATCATTGAGTGCATGGCCCGTTTTTGCTTCTTTTTGCTACTACTCACACTGCCCGGTTGCACCCAACTCTACTACAAGGCGCAGGAGAAGATCGGCAACGAGAAACGCGACATTCTGGTGGACCGGATTAAGAAGGGGCGGGAGGATCAGGACAAAGCCAAGGAGCAGTTCAAGTCCACGATGGAAGCGTTCCAGGCGGCGACCGGCTTCAAGGGCGGGCAGACCGAAGAGGTCTATAAGAAGCTGAAGAAAGAGTACGACGAAGCGGCGGACAAGACGAAGAAAGTCAGCGATCGAATTGCGTCGATCGAGCAGGTCTCCGGCGACATGTTCGGCGAGTGGGACAAAGAGCTGTCCGGCATGAGCAATGCTGATTTACGGAGCAAGAGCAATGGGTTGCTGAAGGCTACGCGGCGGCGGTATACCGATCTGATCCGGAAGATGAAGACGGTGGAATCGAAGGCGAAGCCGGTTTTGAAGGCGTTTGAGGATCAGGTGTTGTTTATCAAACACAACCTGAACGCGGAGGCGATCACGTCGTTGAAATCGAACGTGGTGAAGATGGACGCCGACGTGCAGATTTTGATCCGCGACATCGAAACGTCCACCAAAGAAGCCGACGCGTTTATTGCTTCGCTACCGCAGGGTTCTTAACAGGCAGGCGCGCGCCCACGGACTTGCGCCAAGCGTCGAGTTTCGCGTGGAGTTCGCGTGCCTTGGCGGGATTCGACGCGGCTAGATTTTGTGTTTCGCTGGGATCTGATTTCAGGTTGTACAGTTCGAGCCGGCTGTCTTCGTAATACTCCAGCAGTTTCCAATCGCCGCTGCGCACCATGGAGACGGGCGTAGTGGTTGGGTAGTAGTGCGGGTAGTGGAAGAAGAGATCGCGGGCCGGCAGCGCGGCACGGGCGTCGCGGAGAAGCGGTACGATACTGACGCCATCTTGTGAGGCACCCTGGAGGCCGGCGATTTCGAGGAGCGTTGGAAAGAAGTCGCAGCTGATGACGGGAACGTCGCAAACAGCCCCGGGCTTTGTCACGCCCGGCCAGCGCATCAGGAACGGCACGCGGACGCCACCTTCGTAGAGCGACCCTTTTCCGGATCGAAGAGGCGCGTTCGTTGTCACCGTTTTGCCACCATTTTTCTCCGTATAGCCACCGTTGTCGGAGAAGAAAACGACGACAGTATTTTTGGCTAAGCCGCGCTTTTCCAGGTGCTGCATGAGCCGGCCAAAGTTCTCGCTGAGGCTGCGGATCATGCCCGCGTACTTAGCGTTTTGGTGCTTGAACTCCGGCCGTAGTTTTTTCGCGAAGTAGGCCTCGTGCTCCGGCTTGCACTCGATCGGCGTGTGGGGGTTGTGGAACCAAAGATTCAGAAAGAACGGATCGCCGCCGCAAGAGTCCACGGCTTTGATGGCCATGTCAGTGAACGTGTCTGTTAGAAAGTCCCCGGGCTTCCCAGGTCCTAGTCCAGGCACGAACCGGTACTCACCGCCGAAACCTTGCGTCCCTTTATAGGGGTAGAAATAGGTCTGCGGCGCGCCCCAGTGTGTACCGCCCACATTCGAATCGAAACCCTGTGTTTCCGGGCCGTGAGCCGTAGTTCCCAGGTGCCACTTGCCGATATGCATTGTGCGGTAGCCGGCATCATGCAATCGCTCCGCCAGCGTGATTTCTTTATGCTCCAGGTGATCCTCCGAAGCAGGCGGAACCATCGGACGGTCGGTCACTTTCCGCAGCGCCCCCTCATGCCAGATCGTGATTCCCAGCCGCGCCGGAGTTTTCCCCGTCATGATGGAAGCCCGCGTCGGCGAACAAATTGGTGCCGCCGCATACGCCTGGGAAAAGCGCATGGCCGACCTCGCGAACGCATCAATTTCGGGTGTTTCGTGGAAGTCGCCGCCGTTCACCGGCAGGTCCGCCCAACCCAGGTCATCGGCCAGGACAAAAATGAAATTCAGTTTCTTGCGAGCCTGTGCGGCCAGGGCAACGCTCGTAGCAGCCAGGAACTGCCGTCGGGAAAACGCCATGCCAATACTTTACGGGGCGAGGCGCGTCACCGTCCAGGCGCCCTGCTTTTTCTCAAATGCGAATCTGTCGTGCAAGCGGTTCTCGCGCCCCTGCCAGAACTCAACTCGATCCGGCATCAACCGGTAGCCACCCCAGAAATCGGGCAACGGCACCTCGCCGGGAAACAACGTTTCCACTTCGGCGGCACGTTCCTGCAACTCCTCCCGGCCCTTCACCGCGCTGCTCTGCGGCGAGGCCCATGCCCCTAGCTGGTGGCCGCGTGGGCGGGAGCGAAAATAGGCGTCGCTTTCCTCCCGCGCAATCTTCTCTACCCGGCCGCTGATTCGCACTTGGCGCTCCAATGGTTGCCACCAGAAGGTCGCCGCGGCGCGCGGATTGGCCAGCAGATCCTGCCCCTTCGCCGATTCGTAGTTCGTAAAAAAAACGAAGCCGGCTGCATCAAATCCACGCAGCAAGAGGATGCGAACCGCCGGCACGCCGGTCGTGGACGCCGTCGCCAACGCCATTCCATTCGGCTCATCGATCCCCGATTCAATGGCTGCGGTCATCCAGTCGCTGAACATCGAGATGGGATCGGCCCCAACGTTGGACTCGTCAAGCTCCCCGGTGAGGTAGCTTCTTCTGATCTGCGCGATTTTGTCGTCCATGACTCCCGTTCTACCCTGTTATTGCATGTTCTCATTCACTGGCCGTACCGCACTCGTCTCCGGAGGCACGTCCGGGATCGGGCTGGCCATCGCCCGGGCCTTCGCCGCCGCCGGCGCCACCGTGCACGCTGTTGGCCTCGGCACGCTTCCCGCCGATGCTCCCAACATACACTTCGGAACGCTCGACGTCACGGATACGGCTGCGTGCCGTTCCCTGGTCGCCGCCATTCCCCGCATCGACTTCCTCGTCACCGCCGCCGGCATTGTCCGTCGGGATGACGAATACTCCATTGATGTCTTTCAGCAAGTGCTCGACGTAAATTTAACCGGCGCCATGCGGCTCTGCACCGAGGCCCGTCCGAAACTGGCCGCGTCGAAAGGCGCCATCGTCAATATCGCATCCATGTGGACCTACTTCGGCGGGCCGCGCGTTCCGGCGTACACAGCATCGAAAGGGGCGATCGGCCAGCTCACCAAATCGCTCGCCGTTGCCTGGGCCGCCGATGGGATTCGCGTCAACGCCGTCGCGCCCGGTTGGATCGCCACACCGTTGACGCAGGCCGTCCACGAAGATCCGGTCCGCTCCGCGCCGATCCTGGAACGCTGCCCCATGAAGCGCTGGGGCCTGCCGGAAGAAGTCGCGCCCCCGGTGTTATTCTTGTGTTCCGAAGCCGCGTCGTTCATCAACGGAGCCATCCTGCCGATCGATGGCGGCTACTTGGCCGTGTGAACTCTATGTCAGAAACCACCCACCCACTCTCGCCCGCACAGATCGTCACCACCGCCGTCCCCGACGACGAGCGCATCTGGGTTCCCCAGGCGCCCAACGTCTGGTTTCGACCGCTCATGCTGAATACCCTGCAGGGCCAATGGTGCAACCTGCTGCGCGTCCGCAAGGCCGGCGTGCTCAGCCGCCACCGCCACCCGGCCCCCGTGCATGGTTACGTCATCAAGGGATCATGGCGCTATTTGGAACATGACTGGGTAGCCAATGCCGGCGACTACGTGTTTGAACCGCCGGGCGAAACCCATACGTTGACGGTCGATTCCGCCGACGAGATGATCACCTTCTTCAACATCTCCGGCTGTATGTACTATGTCGACGCCGAGGGCCGCAACACGGGCTTCGAAGACGTCTTCACGAAGATCGACATGTGCCGCAAACACTACATTGAGGTCGGTCTCGGCGAATCTTTCGTCGATCAATTCATCCGGTGAAGGTCCTCTACACCGCCGCCCACGGCGGTTTCGCGCGCGAGCATGCCCCGCTTGGCGGCGGGGCGGCCGTGTGCGACATGCTGACATCGGAATGGAAGAAGACACAGCCGTTTCTAATGGAGCTCTTCACACCGGAAACGGTCAGCGGGCATGACATCATCGGCTTCGACACGGGCTCCTACGCACGTTTTTCTCGCCAGTTTGAAGCGGCATCCACCGCTGCGATCCGGCGGCAGGATCCGGCCAACACCGTCATTCTCGTGAACGACATCGCGGAGGGCCCGGATTTCGCGGCGCTTCGAAACTACAAAATCGCCACCGTCTGGCATGTCGATGTCGTGGCCTATATTGCGTCGATTTACTGCCGCGATCTCCTCACACCCGAGACGCTCGTCGCCATGCACCGCAAGCTCGGCACCCTCTACCCCGACATCCTGAAATTGATCTTCCAGAAGCAGTCCGACTGCGTCCGCTATTCGGCGGCCCACATCGTCCCATCGCCAGCGATGAAGGAGATCATCCTACGCTGTTACCCGGAAACGAACCCGGCAAAGATCCACGTCCTGCCCTGGGGCGCGCCACCCGCGGCCGATCCAATCGACAAGCAACTAGCCCGCGCACAACTCGGAATCCCGGCCGATGCGCTGGTACTCCTCACACTCAGCCGCCTCTCTCCGGAGAAGAACCAGCAACTGCTGCTCGAAGCGCTCGCCGCCTGGGAACGCCAGCCCAATTGCCCGCCGATCTACGCGCTCATCTGCGGTGGCGCCGCCTACATGCACGGCCAGAAGCACGAAGCCATGCTGCGCGCCAAAGCCGCGCAGCTCAAGCGCGTCAAAGTCATCTTCCCAGGCCACGTCCACGGCCAGCAGAAGCAGAACCACTTCTCCGCCGCCGATCTCTACGTCTTCCCCTCCCTCCACGAATCCTACGGGCTCACGCTGATGGAGGCGTTCCAATACGGCCTGCCCGCCATCACGCTGGACCACGCCGGCGCCCGCGCCGTCATGCAACCGGAGTTTGGCGCCGTTGCCACCAAAGAGACGTTCCTGCCGAAACTACAGCAACTCGCCACCGAAGATCTTCCTGCAAAAGGCCGAGCCGCCCGCGCCTTCGCGAATAACCACACTTTTTCCGCTGCCGCCGCAAAACTGGCGGCCATCCTCTCACGTCTATAATTTCAACGATGCTCATTCGACTGCTCCCCCTCCTCGCCCTGCCACTCCTCGCGCAGAACAACTGGGACACACCATTCCCGCCCCACCGGATTGCCGACAATCTCTACTACGTCGGCTCGGCCGGTCTGTCCAGTTACCTCATCACCTCTCCCAAGGGTCACATCCTCATCAACCCGAGTTTCGACCGCACCGTCCCGCTCATCCGCGCCAGCGTCGAAAAACTCGGTTTCAAATTCACCGACGTCAAGATCATCCTGGCCAACCACGCCCATAACGACCACGTCGCCGGCACCGCGCTGCTCAAAGAGCTTACCGGCGCGAAGGTATTTATCATGGAAGGGGACGACAAAGTGGTTGCCTCCGGCGGGCAAGGGCAGTACAAGTACACCGACACGTGGAAGCCTGTGAAGGTTGACAAGGTGTTGAAGGACGGGGAAATCGTCGAACTCGGCGGCGCGAAACTCCGCGCCCATTTGACGCCCGGCCACACACGCGGCAACACGACGTGGAGCATGGAAACCGCCGACCAGGGCAGGAAACTGAACGCCGTCATCATCGGCAGCCCCAACGTCAATCCCGGCTTCGAGCTGGTGAACAACAAGACGTACCCGGAGATGGGCGCCGACTACGCCCGCACCTTCCGCGTCCTGAAAGCGCTGCAGTGCGACCTCTTCCTCGGCGCCCACGGCGAATATTACGCAATGGCCGCGAAATACGAGAAGCTCAAGCCCGGCGCGGCCAATCCGTTTATCGATCCGGGCGGCTACCGCGAGTACGTCAGCGAGCGCGAACAGTACTACCTCTACACGCTGGAAAAACAGAAAAAGCAGTAGCTGCGATACGCTAGGCAGTTGTGAGAATCCTGCTATTTCTTCTCGCCCTGCCGCTACTGGCACAAACCGACTTCCCCACCGCCGAATGGGCGCTCCAGTTTGGTGGTCGCGTACGGCTGCTCAATTCGGCCTCCTGGATCAGCGATCCCAGCCAACTCCCCAAAGGGAATTTTCGACTGGAAGCCGTGGATCTGGTCGGCACCATCGTCGACCACCGCGACCTCGGCAAGCTCAGCCCCTGCACCGAACTGCGCGAACTGCTGCTCCCCGGCACCATCTTCAATCCGGGCGCTGGCTCCACGCTCGACGCCAACGATGAATTGAAGGCTCTGGCGACCCTCACAAAACTCGACAAGCTCGGCTTCTCGCTCCACTTCCTGACCAACGTCAACGTCAGTGACAAAGGCCTGAAGCAGTTCGCCAATCTCACGCAACTCCGCGAACTCCGCTTCACCATGACGCGCGTCAAGGGCGAGGGCCTCGCGCCCTTCGTAAACGCCGAAAAGCTGGACCTCGGCTACACGCCCGTCACCGATGCCGGTCTCGCCTCCGTCAGCGGCATGACGAAGCTTCGGACCCTCGGCCTGCGAGACACCTTCGTGACCGATGAAGGGCTCCGCCATCTGGCCCAGTTGAAGACCCTGGAATCGCTCGACCTCTACGGCCTGAAGATCACCGATCGCGGTGTGGACCAACTCCGCGACCTCACCAATCTGCGCACGCTGAATCTGCTTGGCGCCCAACTCTCCGACGAGTCCATGGACACGCTCGCCCGCATGACGCAACTCACCGAGCTCAATCTCTACCGCTCGCAGATCACCAACGCCGGCTTGGCGAAACTGAAGACTCTCAAGAACCTCTCCACCCTCGACCTCCGCTACACCCGCGTCACCCGCAACGGCATCGAGGAGTTCCGCGCTGCCGTCCCTGGAGTCCAGATCGCCTTCCAGGAGTCGACGCCAACGTCCACTGATTCCACGCTCCGCACCGCCGCCCCCTCCGCGAAAACGCCCGCCGCCATGGCGGCCTGGATCGAGCGCCTCGGCGGCCGCTCCAGCAGTGAGGCGGGCCAAATCCGCTCCGTCGATCTTTCGCGCACGCCCGTCACGGAACCGCAGCTAGCCTATCTCGCCGCCCTCCCCGCGCTGGAGCGCTTGCGCCTCAACACCACGGAAATTGGCGACGGCGGCATGGCCAACATCGCCAAACTTGCCAGCCTCCGCGACCTCGACCTCGGGCACACAATGGTCTCCGACAAAGGGCTGGCCCCGCTCTCGGCATTGAAGCATCTGCAAAGGCTCACCATCAATCACACGCTTGTTCGCGGAACAGGCCTCGGCTCACTGACATCGCTCGAAGATCTCGACGCCGCCAACGCGCCCATCAACGACGCCGGCGCCGCCGAAATCGCCAAGCTCGCCAGCCTCCACCGTCTGCGCCTCGCCTATACCGAAGTCTCCGACGCGGGCATCAAATCCCTCGCGACCCTCAAATCCATTCGCCACCTGGACCTCCTCAGCACCGACATTTCGGAAGACGCCATGAAGTCCGTCGCCGCGTTCACCGATCTGGAATCCCTCAACATCAGCTACAACAAAATCGGCGCCAAAGGCCTGGCCCATCTCACGGGCCTCGTGAAGCTCAACCACCTCGAAGCCGCGCGCACCCGCATCGACGACACGGCCGTCCCCCACCTCGCCCGCTTCACCGCGCTGAAGCAACTCAACCTCGACTACACCGGCCTCTCCGACAAAGGCCTCGCCGAACTCCAGCCCGCCCTGCCGAAGCTCGAACTGCTACGGCTCGACACAGCCAACCTCACCGACGCCGCCATCGATACGCTCTCCAAGTTCCCCGCCCTGCGCGACCTGAACATCTATCACACCTTGATCACCGAGACCGCCAACAACAAGCTGCAACAAGCCATGCCGCAGTGCCGCATCGTCTTCGACCCCGCCTCGGCCCTGCCCACCCGGAGAAAGAGCTGACCATGTGGACACTCACCTTACTGCTGGCCGCCGCGCTCTCCCCAATAGACTGGGTGAAGGACATCGGCGGCACCGCCGAAACGAACGCCAAGGGTGAGATTGTCGCGCTCGATCTCTCGCGCAGCTGGATCACCGACGGCGACCTCCGCCGCGTCGGCCAGATCCGCACGCTCGAACGCCTCGACCTCTCCCACACCCGTGTCACCGACCTCGGCTTCTCCCATCTGAAGACGCTCCCAAAGGTCACCCATCTCAATCTCTACTACGCCGAACTCACCGGCGACGGCGCCCTCGCGGTGGTCAAAAACTGGCCCAAACTGCAGTGGCTGAATCTGCGTGGGACGAAGCTTACCGACACCGGCCTGGCCCACCTTGCCAATCATCCGGAGCTCGCCTGGATCGACGCCGGCTACGCCGAAATGACCGACAACGGCGTCGAGTTCTTCGCCACCATGCCCAAGCTTCACACGCTCGCCTTCGGCGGCAACAAGATGACCGACGTCGGCCTAACGCCACTCCGGCTCATCGCCGGGTTGAAGGTGCTCGACCTGGGCGGCTTGCAACGGACGGACTCCGGCCTCTGGCAGGTCACCGTCACCGATCGCGGCGCTGAGACGCTCTCCGGCATGACACAGCTGGAAATCCTCAGCCTCCGTAACAGCAAGATCACCGACGTCGGCGTCGACCACCTCGTCAAACTGAAAAACCTCAAACGGCTCGATGTCGTCAATACCAGCCTCACCGACGCCGGTATCGCCCGCCTTCGCGCCGCGCTGCCAAACTGCGATCTGCGCTCCGGCAAGGTCAATCAAGTCCGCCGATAGGAACCGAAATGTCCATCACCCGCCGCGGCTTCCTCGCCGCCCCCTTCTTCATCAGGAATCTGATCTCCGCGCCCCCTAGCGGCCGAGTCCGTCTCGCCTCCATGGGCGCCAACGGCATGGCTTGGGCAACGCTCCACGGCATCTCCACGCACGCCTCGGTGGACCTTATCGCCGCCGCCGATGTCGACACCGCGCGGACCGAACGGGTAAAGACCACTTACCCCAAGGCCAAGCACTATCAGGATTGGCGAGAGATGCTCGACAAGGAGTACAAAAACCTCGACGCCATCTGCGTCGGCACGCCGGACCACATGCACGCCCCGCAGGCCATGAGCGCCATGCGCCGCGGGCTCCATGTCTACTGCCAGAAGCCTCTCACCTCCCATGTCGCCGAGGCCCGCGCTCTCCAGAAGTACGCCGTCTCGAAGAAGCTCGTCACCCAGATGGGCATTCAGATTCACTCCAACGCCGAGTATCGCACCGCCGTTCAACTCGTCCACAACGGCACCATCGGCAAGGTGAAGGAAGTCCACGCCTGGAGCAATAAGAAGTGGGGCGATCTAGAGCCCCGGCCCAGCACGACGGACCCCATCCCCGCCACACTCGATTGGGATAAATGGATCGGCGTCGCGCGCCCCGAAGACTATATCAAGAACTACTGCCACCCCGGCAATTGGCGCAAACGTTTAGAATTCGGCACCGGCACCTTTGGCGACATGGGCTGCCATATCTACGACCCCGTCTTTGGGGCGCTGGGCCTGACCGCGCCGCTCACCGTTCGCGCCGAAGGGCCTGCGCCGAATCAGCACAGCTGGGCCGTCAACGCCATCGTCAAGTACACCTTCCCCGGAACGCAGTACACCGACGGCAAGACCGTCAACGTGACCTGGTACGACGGCGACGAACGCCCGCCGCAGGAGATCCTGGCGCTCATCGAAAACGCAAAAGTGCCCGATCAAGGCTCCATCATTATCGGCACCAAGGGTGTCATGTTGGTGCCCCATGTGGCCTTCCCCGCCCTCTTCCCGGCCGCCTCGTTCCGAGATTTCAAGCTCCCCGAAGTCACCAAGAACGACCACTATCACCAGTTCGTCGATGCCATTCTCGGCAAGGGCCCAACCTCCACGCCCTTCACGTATTCCGGCCCGCTCAGCGAAACGGTGCTCCTCGGCAGCCTCGCCACACGCTTCCCGAGGACGACCCTCGAATGGAACTCGGCCAAGTTGCAGTTCCGTAACGAAAAACAGGCGAATCAGTTCCTGAAGCGCCCTTACCGCAACGGATGGAAGGTGAAGGGGCTCTAGCGATCCCGGTAATTCAGCGGCGGCGCGGCGTTCTTCGGAACGCGTGACAGGTACGAAAACCCCGCCCGCCGCTTTTCGAACGACTCCCGTATGGGGCCCAGCAACTTCGGATTCGCGTAAATGTCACTAGCCGTCTGCGCCATCACCTTGGCCGCCAGGACCATTCCCTTGCGCCCAATCGACATCCCCGCGCACGCCGTCGATTGCCACGTATGCGGCGAGATCCCCGGCACGAAAGTCGCCACGTTCAACTGCGACATCGGCACCACCCACGACACGTCGGAAGCATCGGTCGACGCCGCTCCAGCGCTAGTCTGCACCGGCTGAATCGCGGCCTCGCTACCCAGCGCCAACTCAGGCTCCGTAAACAATGTTTTCCGTAGTTTCGCCGCGAAATCCTGTTCCTCCGCCGAATACCGCAACCCGCCAAACCGCCGCAAATTCTGGTCGTACATCCCTGCCAACGCGTCGTTCGGCAACAAGTTGTACACGCTCCCAATCAACTGCTGCTCCACCCGTGTCTCCGTCGCCAGCGCCGATCCCTCCGCCGCCTTCTCAATCCGTTTCCAGATCCCGTCCAGCACCTTCATCGACGCATGCCGCACCGTGATGGAAACCTCCCCCACGTCCGGCACAATGTTCGCCGCCGCCCCGCCCTGCGTCACGACATAGTGCATCCGCGCCTCCGCCGGCACGTGCTCCCGCAGCAGGTCCACGGCGTGCCCAAACAGCATCACCGCATCCAGCGCGCTCCGCCCCTCCTCCGGCGCCATCGCCGCGTGCGACGCCACGCCGCGAAATCGGAACTTCGCGCTGATGTTGGCGTTCATCGTACCCAAACTGGCGCTGTTGGAATCCCCCGGATGCCACGCCAGCATTGCGTCCACGCCTGCAAACAAACCCGCGTGAATCATGTACACCTTCCCCGCCCCGCCCTCCTCCGCCGGCGTGCCAAACACCTTCAACGTCCCCTGAAACCCCTCCTCCTTCAGCGCAATCGCCGCCAAAACGCTCCCGGTGCCCAGCAAGTTGTGCCCACACCCATGCCCCGCCGCCCCGGCCACGCGCGGCGCCCGCTTCGCCACATCTTCCTGTGAAAGCCCCGGCAGCGCGTCATACTCCGCCATCAGCCCGATCACCGGACTCCCGTTCCCATACGTCGCCACAAACGCCGTTGGCATCCCCGCCACGCCAGCCTGCACTGTGAACCCGGCCCGCCGTAACTCCTCCTGCAGCAGCGTCGAACTCTTCGTCTCCTTGTACCCCACCTCCGCCAACTCCCAGATCTGCCGCGAAACTGCCCCCAAACGCTCCGCGTGCGCGTCCACGCGAGCCCCAACCTCGGCATATAACAATGGGGTAATGAGCAGCAAACCAATACGCATACGTACATGGAACCACATATAATCGGGAACATTCGCGTGCGTTTTTTCCTTCTCCTTACAACCGCTTGCCTGACCCTCGCCGCCGACCTCTCCGTCGACGCGCCCGCCCTCCTCGCGCGCCGCTGCGCCCACTGCCACAACGCCAAAGCCAGGACCGCTGGCGTAGACCTTTCCACCCGCGAAGCCACCCTCAAAGCCGGGCTTCCCAAACTCCTGCGCCGTGTCCAACTCGGCCAGATGCCTCCCGATGGCTCCCTCCCCGCCTCCGATCAGGAAACCCTCGCCAAGTGGATCGACGCCGGTGCCCCGTGGACCCAGCAGGGCTGGTGGTCCCTCCAACCCCTCAAGCCCACCGCCAAATCCATCGACGACTTCATCTCCGAAAAGCTACGCGTCAACGGACTCAAACCGGCCCCGCCAGCCGACCGTCGCACCCTTATCCGCCGCGCCACGTTCGACATCAGCGGCCTGCCGCCCACCCCCGAGGACATCGCCACTTTCGTCAACGATCCCAACCCCAAAGCGTACGAAAACCTCATCGATCGGCTGCTAAGCAGCCCCCATTACGGCGAACGCTGGGCCCGCCACTGGCTCGACGTTGTACGCTTCACCGAAAGCGAAGGCTTCGAACGCGACGAACCCCGCGAACACGCCTGGCCCTATCGCGACTACGTCATCAGCAGCCTGAACGCCGACAAGTCCTACCTCGAATTCGCCCGCGAACAGATCGCCGGCGATATCATGAAACCCGACAATCGCGACGCCGTCATCGCCACCGGCACCCTCGTGTTCGGCCCCACCGACGCAGTGGGCTTAACCTCCGCCGTGGAAAAGGAGCGGGAAGCCGTACGCGAAGATCAGCTCGAAGAGATGGTCGGCGTCGTCTCCCAAACCTTCCTCGGCCTCACCGCCAACTGCGCCCGCTGCCACGACCACAAATTCGACCCCATCCCCCAGCGCGACTACTACCGTTTCAAAGCCGCCCTCTCCGGCGTCTGGCAACCCTTTGCCGACCCTGCCTCCACGGAACTCTTCCCCGACGGCCGCATCCTGGACACTTCACACCAAACCAGCGCCAATACGATCAAAACCAAGATCCGCAACGTCGAAAACCAGATCGCTCGTCTCCACCAACAACGCACACAATTCCCTGCCATCCGGCCCCTCGCGCAGTGGACCTTCGACGTCGACGCCCACGACCAACTCGGCCCTCTCCACGCCCCCGCCAACCTGAAAACCCAATTCGCCGACGGCCATCTCACCGCCGCCCCCCTCACCACTGCTCCCATTCAATCCGACATCAAAGAGAAAACCCTCGAAGCCTGGGTCACGATAAAGAAACCCCTGGAAAACCTCATCAGTGTCTTCCAGATCTACAACCGCAGCGGCTACCGCGGCGCCGCCTCCGATGGCATCCAGTTCGCCGGCGGCACCAACAAACAATGGCGCAACCTCAGCACCGCCAGCTTCCGAACCCAAGACGTCAGAGGCCCCAAGGAAACCGCCGCCCCCGGCGAACAGATCCACCTGGCCTTCACCTACGCCGCCGATGGCACCATTCGCCAGTACCGCAACGGCGCGCCCTACGGCGATCCCTTCCGGCCCGACGCGGGCGTAAGCGGCCAGCTCCAAACCTACGTTGCCGGCGACGCCGTCCTCAAATTCACCCCCACCGCCGAACTCGCCATCAACGAAGCCCGCCTCTACAACGCCGCCCTCACACCCGAACAAATCGCCTCCTCCTACAACGCCGGCTCAGCCCCAACGATTCCCAAACAGAACACCCCGCTCTTCGCCGAACTCCAACAACTCCAGCAGCAACTCGCCGATCTCCCAAAGCCGGAAAAAGCCTTCGCCGCCCAACCGCGCGAGCCCGGCATCACCCATCTTCTCCTCCGCGGCGACGTCAATCGCAAAGCCGAACCTCTCAGCCCCGCCGGCCTCTCCGCCCTCCCCAACGCCGATTTCCATCTCCCGCCCAACGCCCCCGACGCCGACCGCCGCCGCCACCTCGCCGAGTGGATCGCCAACCCCGCCAATCCACTCTTCTCCCGCGTCATCGTCAACCGCGTCTGGGGCCACCACTTCGGCACAGGCATCGTCGAAAACCCCAATGATTTCGGCGCCAATGGCGGTCTTCCGTCCCACACCGAACTCCTCGACACCCTCGCCACCGAACTCATCCAATCCAATTGGAGCCTGAAGTCGCTCCACAAGAAAATCCTTCTCTCCGCCACCTATCAGCAATCGTCAAAACACAACAAAGAAGCCGCCGCCAAAGACGCCGGCAACCGCCTCCTCTGGCGCTTCACGCCACGCCGCCTCGAAGGCGAAGTCGTCCGCGACGCCATGCTCGCCGTCTCCGGCCGCCTCCACAACGAACCCGGTGGCCCCAGCTTCCGCCCCTTTAAAATCACGAAGCCCGGCGGCTCCTACGTCAAATACGATCAACTCGACAACGACGACAAAGACCTCCAGCGCCGCACCGTCTATCGCATGAACATCAACACCGGTGGCGACCCCATGCTCGAATCCCTCGACTGCCCCGTCCCCGCGGTCAAAACGCCAAAACGCCCCTCCACCACCACCGCCCTCCAGGCCTTGAGCCTGATGAACAACCCACTACCCATCCGCCTCTCCAAAGCCTTCGCCGAACGCATCCGCCAAAACGCCGACCCTATAAGCACCGCCTTCCAACTCGCCCTCGGCCGCGCCCCGCAAGATCACGAACGCGAAGCCGCCAAACAACTCACCCTCGAAGAACTCTGTTGGGGACTTTTCAATGCCAGTGAATTTATCGAACTTGAATAGCTCCCGCCGCCAACTCCTGCTCAACGCCGGTTTCGGCTTCGGCTACCTCGCCGCCTCTTCACTCGCCAACGCCCAACCCCACTTCGCCCCCAAAGCCAAACGCATCCTGCAGCTCTTCACCCTCGGCGGCATGAGCCACATGGACACGTTCGACTACAAGCCCGAACTCGACAAGCGCGACGGCAAACCCTTCGACATGCCCACCTTCTTCGGCCAGGCCGGCAACCTCTACGCCAGCCCCTGGAAGTTCCAAAAGCGCGGACAGTCCGGGCTCTACGTCAGCGACCTGCTCCCCCACCTCGCCACCCAGGCCGACAAGCTCACCGTCATCCGCTCCATGGTCGCCAAAAGCGCCAACCACATGCCGGCCGTCGCGCAGATGAACACCGGCTTCATCCTCTCCGGCTTCCCCTCCGCCGGCGCCTGGATCACCTACGCCCTCGGCACCGAGAACCAAAACCTCCCCGCCTTCGTCGTCCTGCCGGATCATCGCAATTACCCCTGGGGCGGCTCCCTGCAGTGGTCCAACGGCTTCCTCCCCGCCACCGCGCAAGGCACTGCCTTCAAGTCCACCGGCGACCCCGTCCCCGACCTCACCAGCCCCTTCAACCAAACCAAGGCCCGCCAGTTCGCCAATACCCTCAACCGTTCCTACGCCGAACAACACGCGGGCGATACGGACCTCGAAGCCCGCGTTCGCTCCTACGAACTTGCCGCGCAAATGCAGCTCTCCGTCCCCGACGCCGTCAGCCTCGAAACGGAATCCGAAGCCACCAAGCATGCCTACGGTTTCGACAAACCCGAAACCAGCCACATGGCCCGCCGCTGCGTCCTCGCCCGCCGCCTCATCGAACGCGGCGTCCGCTTCGTGCAGGTTTATCACGGCGCCTCCGGCACCGATTGGGACGCCCATGGCGACCTGCTCGGCAATCACAACCGAATGGCGCGCGAATACGATCAACCCGTCGCCGCCCTGCTAAAGGACCTCGACGAACGCGGCCTGCTCAAGGACACCCTCGTCATGGGCATCACCGAATTCGGCCGCACCCCCGTCGCGCAAGGCGCCGGCAAAAAAGGCCGCGACCATCACCCCAACTGCTTCACCTGCTGGCTCGCGGGCGCCGGCGTCCAGCCCGGCACCGCCTACGGTGTCTCCGACGAACTTGGCTATCAACCCGCCGAGAATCCCGTCACCGTCTACGACTTCCACGCCACCGCCCTCCACCTCCTTGGCCTCGACCACCAAAAACTCACCTACTATCACAACGGCGTCCGTCGCCGGCTCACCGATGTCCACGGCCACGTCGTCCGGCCCATTCTCAGTTAGTTCAAATATCTTGAACTTACCCCTGCCATCCGGATTAAAAATCTGATATCGTCCCGCCATGCTAAGGTGTCTCTCTCTTCTTGCACTCTTTCTCTCGGCCGCTCTCAACGCACAGGATTTCCGATCCACTCTTCAGGGGACCGTCTCCGATCCCTCACAGTCTTCCATCGCCAACGCCGCCATCACGCTCCGCAGCGTCGATACCGGTCAGGACCGCACCACCGTCACTAACGCCGACGGCTTCTTCATCTTCCAGCTCCTCCCTCCCGGAAACTACGAGCTAACCGTTAAGGCGGCCGGGTTTCGCACCTCCGTCGAAAAGGGTATTTCGCTCGCCCTCACCCAAACCCTCCGCCAGGACGTCGCCCTCCAGCTTGGCGACACGGCCGACACCGTCAACGTCGTCGCCAACGTCGCCGTCCTCGAAACCGACACCACCTCGCTCGGCACCGCCATCCGCTCCGAGATCCGCGACAACCTCCCCCTCAAGGGCCGCAGTTCCCTCTTCATGTTCACCCTCACCCCGGGCGTCGTAAATAACCGCTACGGCGAGGACACCCGCCCCAACGACACCATCACCAACATCTTCTTCTCTGCCAACGGCGCCCCCGTCGCCGCCACAGACATCTTCGTCGACGGTGCCTCCAACACCGTCAACGTGAACCGCGGCGTCAACATCTCCCAGTGGGTTCCGTCCGTCGACGCCATCGCCGAGTTCAAACTCGAGATGGGCACGCTCTCCGCCGAATACGGTCGCTCCGGCGGCAGCATCACCAACATGGTGATCAAGTCCGGCACCAACTCCGTCCACGGCACCGCCTACCACTTCTTCCGCAACTCCGCGCTCGACGCCAACCTGTACTTTGCCCGCGGCCAGGGCCGCAAACTCGCCGCCTTCAGCGCCAACACCTACGGCTTCGCCCTCGGTGGCCCCGTATGGTTCCCCAAGCTCTACGACGGCCGTAACAAGACCTTCTGGTTCACCAGCTTTGAAGGCGCCCGCGAAGGCAACGGCCAGGATAATGCCCTCTCCGTCCCCACCGCTAAAATGCGCACCGGCGACTTTTCCGAAGTCCCGCAGGCCCTCTACGATCCCTACTCCGTCGCCACCGTCAACGGCACGCCCACCCGTACCCCGTTCGCCGGCAATATCATCCCCGCCAATCGCCAGGACCCGGTCTCCCAGAAGATCATGCCCTTCTGGCCCACGCCCAATCGTCCATCCCCCAATGCCGCCCAGCCCTGGGTCCAGAACTACGGCTTCTCCGGCAAGTGGCCCCGCAATTACGACATGTTCGTCGCCAAATTCGACCACCGTTTCAACAACTCCTGGAACACCTTCTTCCGCATGAACAAGGGCAACGGCCTCCTCGTTTTCCCCAATGACTTTAACGGCATCGCCACCCAGGGCCGCAACGTTGTCAATCGTCCCAACCTCGGCTTCTCGTGGGGCAACACCTTCCTGCTCAACTCCTCCACCACCTTCGACGTCCGCCTCGGCTACGCCTTCGGCAAGGAGGACAACGTACCGTGGTCCGATGGCTTCGATCTCTCTTCCCTCGGCTTCTCCCCGCAATTCATCGGGCTCACGCAGCGCAAGGCCTTCCCCACCATCGGCGTCACCGGCTTCACCGGACTCGCCAATAGCGGACTCGTCTCTGATATTGGCCGTACCTACGTCCTCCAGACCAACGTCTCCCACCAGCGCGGCAAACACGTCTTCAAAACCGGCGCCGACCTCCGCCTCCTCTACGGGAACTTCTTCCGCAACACGAACCCCTCTGGCTCGTTCTCCTTCTCCAACGCCTGGTCCAACGGCCCCTCCGCGCTGACCCCGGCCGGCAATACGGGATTCCCCATGGCATCCTTCCTCCTCGGCCTGGGCGGCGGCACTCTCGCCAATAACAACGGCGTCTCCATCCTCAACAAGTACTACGGCTTCTTCTTCCAGGACGACTACCGTGCCACCTCGAAGCTCACGCTAAACATGGGTCTCCGCTACGAATACGAAACCCCTCGCACCGAACGCTATGACCGCACCACCCGCGGCTTCGACATCGCCACACCGAATGCTCTCGGCTTCGGTGCCCGTGGCGGTCTGCAGTACGCCGGCGTCGCCGGACAGCCCCGCGGCATCTACAACCCGGACCGTAACAACTTCGCACCCCGCTTCGGCTTCGCCTATACAATGCAGCAGAAGACCGTTCTCCGCGGCGGCTACGCCCTGCACTATATGCCCGTCGTCGGCTCCGTCGATCCGGTCGGCTATTCCACCACCACCGCCGTCGTCACCAGCCAGGACGGCATCACCCCGCGCGATCGACTCAGCAACCCCTTCCCCGCGGGCCTCGCCTCCGTCACCGGCAACACCCTCGGCCTCTCCACCCTCCTGGGCCAGAACATCTCCTACTTCGACCCCAGCGATGTCACGCCCCTTCTCCACACCTGGAACGTCAACATCCAGCGTGAAGTCTTCTCCAAGTCGCTCCTCCAGATCGGCTACGTCGGCAGCCGCGGCATCAACATCACCAGTGACCCGCAAACCGGCATCAACGAAAACATCAATCAGGTTCCCGCGCAGTTCCTCTCGCTCGGTCGCTCCCTGCTGGACGTTGTGCCCAACCCCTTTGCCGGCAAAATCGCC
>JBIKOG010000392.1:0-4903 GCA_044358225.1 Bryobacteraceae bacterium
AGCCAACGACGACGACGAGTTCATAATCAGAATGAGAACACAACCAACCCCGTGTCCCTCGTGTCCCCAATTCTCCGTGTCTCAGCTCAGGGTGGCAGTTCAAAACCACCCCGGTCCGAAACAGCAGCCGTGTACCCAAAAACGCGAGACCACCCGCAGAGGGACAAGAACCGTGCTTGCCCACCATAGCCCGAAGGGCGACGGTGGGTACCCCAAGACGCGAGACCACCCGCAGGGGGACAAGAACCGTGGTTGCCCACCATAGCCCGAAGGGCGACGGTGGGTACCCCAAGACGCGAGAACACCCGCAGAGGGACAGTAACCGGGCTTACCCCAAGGACGCGATACAACCCGTGCAAAGGAAAGGAGAAACAAAAACAAATCAGCCCGCCCCTCAAACGAGAAGCGGGCCGATTCAAACAACCAAACAGAAAGGAAAACTACTTCCCGAAGTACCCTTCATCAACGCCAATCGTATTGGTCTTTTTGATGGATTCCACTTCCGCCTTGGCCAGTTCCGGACGCAGCTGTTTTTCAATCTGCTCCTTCATATCGGCCAGCGACTTGCTCTTGCGCTCGTCCACCTTGATCAGGTGATAACCGAATGCCGACCGCACCGGATCGCCGACTTTGCCAATCGGCTGCGCAAACGCCGCCGTGTCAAATTCCGGAACCATCTGGCCGCGGCCAAACTGGCCCAGGTCGCCGCCCTGCGCGCCCGTACCCGTGTCATCGGATTCCGCTTTCGCCGTCGCCGCGAAATCGGCGCCCGCGTCCAGCTTCTTCTTCAACTCGGTGGCCTTCGCCTTCGCCTCGTCGTCGGACAGCTCTTTCTGTCCCTCACGCAACGGCACGCGAGAGTCCTTGAACCGCACCAGAATATGGCGCGCTTTCACTTCCTCGTATTCGCTCTTATGCTCGTCGAAGTACTTCGCAACGGCGGCATCGTCAACCTTAACCGTAGCCTGCAGGTCGCGGAATAACATCTGCGCCAGCATCTGGTCTATCTGAAACGCAATCTGCGCCTTCGTCGCCGCCTGCTGGTCGATCTTGCGCTTCCGCGCCTCTTCGGCCATCATCCGCAACTCGGCGTATTGCTCAGCAACCTTCCGCTTGTTCGGGCCCTTCGCCTCGGTCTGAATCTGCGGCGGGAGCGCGTTGATAAACGTCTCGTATTCGCCTTTGGTTACTTTGAGAGACCCGATGGTTAACACCACCGGATCGGCGGCCGCCTCCAGCACCGGTTTCGGTGCCGGCGTCTGGCCTGTGACAAGCAGAGAAGAAAAGAAAATGGCCGTGCTAAAGCCGAGAAAACAAATAGGTTTCATCCTTTGACCTTTCTCCAGAATAGCTCGAATTCTGTCAACGGCGCGGTAGATTGGAGTAAGGAGGCCTCGCGCCTCCCAAAAATTCATATATGGCAACAACCAAGAAACCACCGAAAGTGATGCGCCTCCGCGCCATTCTCCCGGATCTCTGGGAGATCGTCCGGCCCCTCCGTGGCCAACTCTTCATCGGTGTCGTCCTCATCATCATTGCCAGGTGCGCCAGCCTCATCCTGCCGGCCTCCACCAAATACCTGATCGATGACATCATCGGCAAACGGAACCACGAAATGTTGATGCCGCTGGTGGCCGCCGTAGTTTCCGCCACCATCATCCAGGCCGCCTGTTCGTTTACTGTCAGCCAGATTCTGTCCAAAACCGCCCAGCGCGTCATCTCCGACATGCGCCGCAAAATCCAGGTCCACATCGGCCGCCTGCCCGTGGCCTACTTCGACAAGAACAAGACCGGCGAGCTCGTCTCCCGCATCATGTACGACGTCGAAGGCCTGCGCAACCTCGTCGGTACCGGCCTCGTCGAGTTCGCCGGCGGCCTGCTCACCGCCATCCTCGCCTTGGCTATCCTGTTTCGCACCAGCCCGCTGCTGACGGTGCTGGCGCTCGGCATCGTTATCTGCGTCTCGGTGGCCATGTTCTTCGGCTTCAATAAAATGCGCCCCGTCTTCAAGGAACGCAATACGCTCTACTCCGAAATCACCGGCCGCCTCCAGGAATCGCTCTCCGGTGTCCGCGTCATCAAGGGCTATCACGCCGAAGCCCGTGAAGACGCCGTCTTCGCCACCGGCGTCCAGAAACTCCTCGCTAACGTGGTCAAGACCATCACCGGCGTCTCGCTCGTCAGCCAGTCCGCCGTGGTCTTAATGGGGCTCGTTGGCGCCCTCGTCATGTGGATCGGCAGCCGCGAAATTCTCGCCGGCCACCTCACCCTCGGCGAGTTCATCACCTTCACCGCGTTCCTGGCCTTCCTGGTCGCGCCCATCTTCGGGATCGTCTCCATCGGCAGCCAGCTCACCGAAGCCCTCGTCGGTCTTGAGCGGATGAAGGAGGTCCTCAACGAACTGCGCGAGGACCAGGACCCCGTCCGCGTCCACGCCATGCCAGCCATTCGTGGCCGCGTCGAGTTCGACCACGTCGACTTCGCCTACGAAGAAGGCAAGCCTGTCCTGCAGGACTTCTCCTTCGTCGCCGAACCCGGCTCGGTCACCGCCCTGGTCGGCTCTTCCGGCTCAGGCAAGTCGACAACCATCGGCCTCATCGCCGCCTTCGCCAAGCCGCAAAAGGGCCGTGTCCTGGTCGATAATATCGACCTCGCCACCGTCACCCTCTCGAGCTACCGCGAGCAACTGGGCGTGGTCCTGCAGGAGACGTTCCTCTTCGACGGCACCATCCGCGAAAACGTCGCCTTCTCCCGTCCCGCGGCCACCGAGGCCGAAATTATGACCGCCATCGGGATCGCCCGCGTCGACGAGTATGCCGAGAAGTTCCCGGATAAGTACGACACCATCGTCGGCGAACGCGGCGTTCGTCTGAGTGGCGGCCAGAAGCAGCGCGTGGCCATCGCCCGCGCCATTCTCGCCGACCCTCGCATTCTGATCCTGGACGAAGCCACCTCCTCGCTCGACTCGGAATCGGAGGCCTACATCCAAGCCGGCCTGGCGCATCTGATGAAGGGCCGGACGACGTTCGTCATCGCCCACCGGCTCAGCACCATCCGCCGCGCCGATCAGATTCTGGTCGTCGAAAACGGCCGCATTCTGGAACAAGGCACCCACGAGCAACTGCTCGCCGCCGCCGGCCGCTACGCCGATCTCTACCAGCGCCAATACGACCTGGAAAAGAACCTGTTCCTGGCCGAAGGCGAAGGCGATACGGTCGACGAGCCGCTGCCCGAACTGACGCCCAAGGCCTACCGCCCGTCGGAGTAAAACTCCTTCCGGTGGGCCGCGGCGTAAGCCTGCATCCGCGCCGCCACGGCGGGTTGGGCATCCAGCACGTTCACCGTCTCGTACGGGTCTTTCTCCATGTCGTATAGGCTCAGCCCGATCTCGGTCTGGCGGTACACTCCCGCCGCGCCGTCGTTGCCGGCCTTGACCAACTGCCGGAACTTGTGCGGCAGATGCAGCTTCCACTTGCCGTCGCCGGAGATCACGCCTTCAAAGACCGCGCCCGTCGAAAAAGCGTAGTACTCGTGCGGATTGGTGGCGCCCTTGCTACCCGATATCAGAGACCACACGTCCTTGCCATCGATCGGGTTCTGCGGCAGCGCGGCGCCCGCCAGTTTGGCGATCGTCGGCAACAGGTCGATCGTGCAGAAGGCTTTCTTCGAAACCGTGCCCGCCTTGATCTGGCCCGGGTAGCGCATGATGCAGGCGCTACGGGTGCCGCCGTCAAACCCGGTCCCCTTGGACTCGCGGAATGGCGTCTTGCCCGAATGGTTCCCGTAGGAGGTCCACGGGCCGTTATCGGAGGTCATGATCACCAGCGTGTTGCCGGCCACACCGGCCTTCTCCAGCGCGCCCAGGATCTGGCCGACCGACCAATCGAGCTCGGTGATCACATCGCCATGCACCCCGTGCCCGGACTTGCCTTCGAACTCCGGACTCCGGAACAGCGGCACGTGCGGCATCGAGTGCGGCACATACAGAAAAAACGGGTTGTCCTTGTGGCGGCCGATGAAGTCGACGGCGTGTTCGGTGTACCACTTGGTCAGATAGGGCTGTTCGGCCTTCGTGACCCGCTCAATTTTGACTTTCCCGTTCTCCCAGAATTGCAGGGGTTCGGGGTAGTTTTCGGGGCGTTCCGGATGGAACTCCCACATGTCGTTGGAGTACATCAGGCCGCAGGATTCGTCGAATCCGCGAGCCGGCGGCCGGGTCTCCGGCTGATCGCCGATGTGCCATTTGCCGAAGGTGGCGGTCTTGTAGTCGGCCTTCTGAAGCACCTGGCCGACGGTGGCGAAGGAGGGGTCCACGCCGCGCGCGCGCGGCCCGTGGGCGCCGAACATTTTGGTGCGGCCCGGGTAGCAGCCCGTGAGCAGAGCCGACCGCGACGCCGAGCAGATTGCCTGCGGGACATAGAAGTTGTGGAACGCGCAGCCCTGTTTGGCGAGCCGTTCGACATTCGGGGTAGGGTAGGGCGGCTTGCCGAAGGGATGGAAGTCCGCCCAGCCCGAGTCATCGAGAAAAATGACGACAACATTAGGCCGCTTCCCAGCGGCGGAAAGGTAGGAAGAGCCCAATGCGGCAGATTTCAAAAACGATCGGCGATCCAGCATCCGCCGAGTATATCGCGGCCCCCAGCGGGCTTTATCGTGCAGGCTCAGTGCGACGTCTTATCGTGACCACGCCGGGCAACTGTGCTGCCGCCTGTGCCGTGAGTGACCAGCCGCCATGCGCGCCGCGCCGCCGTGCCGCGGCCACGCCGGGCGACTGTACCGCCGCCGGTGCCGTGAACGACCAGTCGCCATGCGCGACGCGCCGCCCCGGCGCGACAGCGAAGTGTCGCCGTGCCGTGACCACGCCGGGCGACTGTACCGCCGCCGGTGCCGTGAGTGATCAGCC